>CAUUQJ010000182.1:0-3949 GCA_963547085.1 uncultured Campylobacter sp.
GTTTTAAGTTATCCGGAAAATATTCTATTATCAGACCGACCGCTAAAGATTTACCGCCGGGATAGCGTAGTGGCGATTTCGTATAGCGTTTATATTTTAGCTTCTTGCCTTTGAGTAAATTTAAAAACAACTCTTTTTTAGAGCTTGAGCTTAAAATTTCGCTATCATAAAATAGCTGAGTTTGATTTAAAATTTGATTTACCAACATTACTCTTCAAACACCCTTTTGAAAATCGCGTCTACGTTTTTGGTGTAATATCCGTAGTCGAAGCACTCTTTGATCTCGCTTTCGCTTAGCTTTTCTCGCAGCTTTGTATCTGTGAGCAGATTTTGTAAAAACAAGCTATGTCCTTGCTCATCTATAGCTTTTTTGCCCTCTTGCAGATCCGCCCAGACCTTCATCGCATTACGCTGCACGATTTTATAAGCATCCTCTCTGCTAACTCCTCGTTTAGGCAGCTCTAGCAGCACGCGCTGCGAAAACACGAGCCCACCGGTTAAATTTAGATTTCTCATCATATTTTCGGGATATACGAGCAGTTTTTCGATCAAGCTCGTCAAGCGATTTAGCATAAAATCAGCAGTTATAAAGCCATCAGGGAGGATAAATCGCTCGACCGAGCTATGGCTGATGTCGCGTTCGTGCCATAGCGCTACATCCTCCATCGCGGGTATTGCGAAGCTGCGGATCATACGGCATAGTCCCGTTACGTTTTCGCTAAGCACAGGATTTCGTTTGTGCGGCATCGCAGAGCTGCCCTTTTGACCTGGGCTAAAAAATTCCTCTGCCTCATAAACCTCGGTGCGTTGATAGTGGCGGATTGCGATAGCGATCTTTTCGCAGCTGGAAGCCAGGATCGCAAGTGCGCTCATTACCTGCGCGTAGCGATCGCGCTGGATGACTTGATTGGACGCGGGAGCGGGCTTTAGCCCCAGATATTCGCACACTAGCTCTTCCAGCTCTAGTGGAGCGTGGGCGAAATTCCCCATCGCACCGCTTATTTTGCCGTAGCTGATAACGCTTTTTGCGTGTTGCAAAAGCTCTAGCGCGCGATTTATCTCATCATACCAGACCGCAAGCACGAGTCCGAAAGTGATCGGCTCGCCGTGGATACCGTGGCTGCGCCCGACCATCAGCGTCATTTTATGCTTCATGGCTTGAGATTTTATCGCGGCTTTTAAATTTTGCACATCCTCAATGATGAGCTCCATGCTTTCTTTAATTTGTAGCGCGACGGCGGTATCGATGCAATCGCTGCTAGTCATGCCGTAATGCACGAAGCGGCTCTCCTGCCCAAGGCTCTCACTCACGCTCGTTAGGAATGCAATCACGTCGTGCTTGGTGGTCTTTTCTATCTCATCTATCCGCTCGATCTTAAAGCTTGCGTTTTGTAGAATTTTGTCTTTATCGCAGTCGCTTATTAGACCTAGTTTATTCCACGCCTTAACCGCCGCGAGCTCGACTTTTAGCCACGCGTCGTATTTGGCTTGCAAGCTCCATTTTTCAGACATCTCTTTTCTTGCGTATCTTTCGACCATTTTAGTAGCCTTTCGGTTAGAATTTCTTGTATAATGATGGCAAAAATTATATAAAAATAGGGCTGAAAGTTTAATATGGGTTATGAGAAAAGAAGCCTGGGAAGCTTTGAGGGGCGCAAAATTTACGAAATTCTGCTTAGCCTCGGGTACGATATGAAATCCGCGCAGCGCATCTGTGACAAGCACCGCGTAACCGATGCAGAGGATCAAAATTTACATAAAAGCTCCGTCGCGCACGGAGAAATTTTTTTGATCGATTACAAATGCGAGCCGCGCGGACTGAAGCCGATCTTTGAGTGCGATGCGTTTGCGGCATTTGACAAGCCGAGTGGAATTTTAAGCCACCCGAGCGGGCGCAACTCGCCTTATAATATGTATGACGAGATCTGGTCGCTATACGGGCAGGACGCGTGCGTGGTGCACAGGCTTGATTTAGAAACCAGCGGAATTCTTATCGTCGCCAAGGATAAAGACGCGGCGCGCGAGCTTAAAGAGTGCTTCGAACAGCGTAGAGTGATGAAAAGCTATCTAGCGCTCGTGCGAGGGGATTTGAGAGAGGGCTTGCGAGGTGCCGCTTGCAATGGCGAGATAGAGGATTGCTATGCGCTAGGCTCGGATGAAATTTGCGGATCAAAATTTGCGGGCGATGCTGTGAGCTTACCAGATAACGTATCGGATCTGCGCGATACACTAGCTCTAAAAGGAGCGGGCGATAAATTTGGATTTAATACCTTGTCCAATGGTGCGAGTAGGGGATTATGGCGCAGCGCTCTATCTGACGACGCGCAGGTTAAATTTAAATCTGGTGCTCCTACTGGCGATGTTGGCGGTGAATTTGAATTTGATGCCTTATCCTGCGGAGTGAGCGATAAGCTTAAACCTGCTATCGCGATGAGTGGCGCGGATAACGGACATAAACCTTGCGCCTTACCTGCAGTAAAATCTATACCGGCTACTTCTATGTGCTACGTAAATTTGAAAAAATTCGAGCCTGCAAAATACGCAAAATTTAGCGAAAAACTGAAATTTTTAAAGGATTTTGAGGGATTTGTGATCGATGCTCCGATCGCCCCTAGCGACGAGTTTGCCGATCTTAAAATTCGTATGAGAATATCGCGCGACGGCAAGGAGGCGATCACGCTGATCCGCCCGCTGCGATATTTTGAGGACATGGACGCTAGCCTGATTGAGTGCTATCCGCTGACGGGTAGGCAGCATCAGATTAGGCTGCATCTATTTGCCGCGGGCGCGCCGATATTGGGAGAGCCGCTGTATGGGCTTTCGCGAGAGCAAGCGGAGTGGATATTGGATAAAAAGATGGATGAGACGGAGCGGATCAGAACGACGGGAGCACCGAGATTACTATTGCACGCGAATGTAATTTGCTTTAAACTGAGCGGCGAACGATATGAGATAAAAAGCAAATTTGATGCCGCAAGAGAGTTTTATAATCTCGCGAAAATCGGTAAAATTTAAGCAACTCAATAAAATTTTGAAGCGGCGATGATTATTTTTATGACGAGGATTTTGCTTTTGCTGGTTTTTATAAAATTTTGTGCTTACAACGGCGTTTAATTTATTAATTTCTCATCTATGGTTATTTGAAAATTTTAAGACGATTTTATTTTGCGATGGCCATATTGGGAAAAAGCGTTACAGCTATAAAAGCACATAATTCAGCTTGGCTAGACGGTGGGTTTCATATATTTATTTTCGGTAGCGAAGATGGCGATAAATTTGGGCTCAGAGCGCATAAATATTGGATGCTTCAGGATAAGTTAGGCGGTAGCATAAAAGATTTTAAATCCGATGTCGATTTTTTTAAAAAATATAATCAAGAACATGGAATATTTAAAAAAGAATTTGACGAATACGCTAATTTCCTATTTAAGCAAAAGGGTGGGGCGGGAAGCTCTGTTAATTTAGAAAGCTCGGCATTGATAGCAAGCATAGGGAGCAAAACGGTAGTTGCTTCTTTTGGGGAATATTGCAAGAGGGTGCTTGGTTTGGGTATAGACCGTAGCATAGAACAAAAACAAACAATAGAAATATCGCAAGATATTGGCATGAGACTTGGATTGTAATTGTTAATTTCTATGAAAATTCGAAATGTTAAGGGTAGATAAGAAGGAATTCGCGGATGATTTCAGCGTTTGTAATCTAGGATTTTTTAAGCAGCGATCTGTCTAAGAAGATGCCGATCTCATCCACTATTTTTTGCGCGTCCATTGCTACTCCTTTATAAATTTTTTGCCGATCTGCCTTACGGTCTGAAAATAATCGCCGAATTTTTCCTCTACTTGTTCGAAATTTTATCGGTACCGATACTGTTCTGAGCCGGAATTTTATTTTTCTCGTTTCTTTGCTTGAGCTGTCCGCACGCTGCACTGATATCTAGCCCCTTGCTCTG
>CAUUQJ010000183.1:0-3945 GCA_963547085.1 uncultured Campylobacter sp.
AGAGTTTTAAGTGCAAGACGTGCTAAAGGCAGAAGAAGATTGGCTGCGTAGGCGAATTTGCTGCGATAAGCGATAGCAGGGTTTTTTCGGAGGTTTATAAAAGTGCGGCAAAGTGGCATTGCGAATGCGCTGTTGTGTATTTTTTGGCTAGCGAGCAGCGTAAATTTAGCGCAGTCGCCAGTAAAAAAATAGGCAATTCAGTTACGCGAAATTACGCTAAAAGACGTTTGCGCGCAGCGTTTTATAATCAAAAAGACGCCATTGTTAGCGGAATTTTTATATTAATCGCAAAAAAGCAGATCATAGATATGAGCTTTGAAGACATCGAGCGAAATTTAAAATGGGCGTTTAAAAAGATCGGCGCAGTAAAATGAAGAGATTTTTTATAGCCGCGATCGGGTTTTATCGAAAATTTATTTCGCCTTTGTTACCGCGCTGTTGCCGTTATTATCCGAGCTGTTCGGAATACGCGCTTTATGAGTTTAAATTTAACGGCGTCTTTAGCGCGCTCTGCGCTGTAACGGCTAGAATTTTAAGGTGCAATCCGCTGTTTAGCGGCGGCATAGATTATCCGATAATCTCGCGAAATTTCAAATTTTGCGTATTTTCAAAAGCCTGCGAAGGCGGCTTTAACGCACGCGCGCAGAAATTTAAGCTTTGGTTTATACCATATAAAAAAAATAGATATTACGTCATACGACTAGGAGAAAATAGTGCTAGATAAACTTCCTCAATCAAAGCGCCTTGCTATCGCGATAGCAACTGCGCTCATATTTTTTGTAGCTTACGATCATTTTTATTTATCAAAAATTCGCGCCGCAATGGAGGCAAATGCAACCGCAGCGCAAATCGCGCAAAAAAATGCCGCCAAGTCCGCTCCGCAAACTTCCGCCGCTGGCGTAAGCGCGCAGGGAGCAAATTTAAATACCGCAAATTCCATCTCCGCACCGTTAGTACGCGTGGTCGGAAAAGAAGCAAATTTTACGATCGACGGGCTCGGTCGCATAAGCTCATATGTGTTAAATGATGCTAAATTCCGTGACGAAAACGGCGATGCGATAAATTTAATCGATCCTAAATCGCATTCTAAACCGCTTGAGATGCGCTTTGAGGACGCGGCGTTGAATGCGATGGCTTTCGATACTCCTTACAGCGCTTCATCTAGCGAGCTGGACGTACGAAACGGAGAGGCTAGCGTTACGTTAAGTCAAAGTTTAGGCGCCGTTAGCATAAATAAAATTCTTACCTTTTATCCGAATGGTAGTTATAAATTGGATCTGAAGTTAAGCGGCAATGCGCGTTATTTTATCAGCCCCGGCTCGCGCCCGAACGTAGAAGTAGATGGCTATACGGTTCACGGCGTCATTGTAGGAAAACCGGGCGACGCTGGAATTTCAGATAAAATCGCTTCATTTTTTACGGGCTCGCAGGCTATAAACGAAAGCGTAGAAATTTTTAAAGATGGTGATGTGGATAAAAACGAGCGAATAAGTGGCGTAAATATCGCTGCAAGCTCCGATCGTTATTATACGACGCTATTTTACGGAGAGAGCTTGAATGCGACCGTGACTGACGCAGATAAAATTTCGCAGGTTTTCATAGGCTCGGACGGCGATCTTAGTCTTGCGGGCTATATCGGCGCGAAAGATCACGCGACGCTAAGCTCGATAAATCCTGCTCTTACGCACATTATCGAATATGGCTGGTTTACCTTCATCGCCCGCCCGATGTTTAAATTTCTAAACTGGCTGCACGGCTATATCGGTAACTGGGGCTGGTCGATCGTCGTACTTACGCTCATTATCCGCCTAATCTTATTCCCGCTAAGCTACAAGGGAATGCTATCAATGAATAAGCTAAAAGATCTGGCGCCTAAGATGAAGGAGCTTCAGGAGAAATATAAGGACGATAAGCAGAAGCTGCAGATGCATATGATGGATCTATATAAGAAAAACGGCGCCAATCCGATGGGTGGCTGCTTACCGATTTTACTTCAGATACCGGTATTTTTCGCGATCTACCGCGTGCTGCTTAATGCGATCGAGCTAAAGGGTGCGGAGTGGGCGCTGTGGATCCACGATCTGTCGCTTAAAGATCCATATTACATCCTGCCGATTACGATGGGAATTTTGATGTTTTTGCAGCAAAAGATCACACCGACTACTTTTACCGATCCTATGCAAGAGAAGATGATGAAATTCTTGCCTCTTATTTTTACGGTATTTTTCGTAATGTTCCCGGCGGGTCTTACGTTATACTGGACGGTCAATAACTTCTGCTCCATTATCCAGCAATATGTCATTAATAAAGCCTTTGCTAGGCATAAACAAGCTCAAATAGCGGAGAAAAAATCATGATAATTGAAGCAGAAAATTTAAAAGACGCATATAATAAAGCAGCAGCTGAGCTGGGATGCTCGGTAACGCAACTTAATGTGCGCGTGCTGCAGCATCCAAGCGGCGGATTTTTGGGCTTTTTTAAAAAAAATGCCGTAATAGAAGCGGTTTTGGAAGGGGAGAAATTTAGCGAAAATCCGGAATTTAACGCCTCGCAAAATAAAGCCGGCAAAGCAGAGAAAAAGCAGGGCGACAAATCAGAGCCGCAAAATCCGCGTGCCACGCATTCTAAACATCGCAAAGAAAAGCAAAAGGGCGTTGTGACGGATGAAATTCTATCCGATATCAAAGAGAAGCTATCTGCACTTTTTAGATCAAGTGAGTTTAATATCGAAGTTAGCGATGTTAGCAAAATCGACGAAAATACCGTCTATATCAAGCTGCAAGGCGAGGATAGCGCGCTGCTTATCGGCAAAGAAGGACACCGCTATAAGGCACTTTCGTATATGATTTACAACTGGATCAGCATCAGATATGATCTTGCTGTGGTTTTTGAAATCGCGGAATTTTTACAAAATCAAGAACGATTTATCGATTCTTATGTAAATGCGCTCGTGGAACGCTCCGGAAATGAGCGTATCGTCACGAAGGCTTTTGATGGCGCATTTATCAAAATCGTAGCCGACAAGCTAAAGCAGGCGTATCCAGATCGTTTCGTGGGCATCAAATCCACGCGTAGCGGCAAAATCGTCATCGTAGACGAAAAAAGCTAATCGTGAGCGAGACTATCGCCGCTATCGCTACGGCTCACGGCATCGGCGGAATTTGCATAATTAGAATTTCAGGCGAGGAAGCGCTATCTATCGCTCTAGGCCTTTCACATCGCAGTTCTTTGCGCCCTCGCTATGCCACGCTTGTGAATCTTTTTGACGCGAGCGGCGAAGCGTTCGGCGAGGCGATTTTGATATATTTTAAAGCTCCGCATAGCTTTACCGGCGAGGATGTCGTAGAAGTGCAGACCCACGGCGGCTTTACGGCTTCGTCCTTGGCGTTAGATGCCGTGCTGGCTCTGGGTGCGCGCATAGCAAATCCGGGCGAGTTTAGTAAGCGAGCGTTTTTAAACGGTAAAATGGATCTTAGTAAAGCCGAAGCCATAAGCGATCTTATAAATTCGCGCTCGCAAAGTGCGGCTAAAATTTTAGCTAGAAACCTGCGCGGCGAGCTAGCAGACTTCGTCGCAAATCTGCGCGCGGCTCTGGTTAAGACGCTAGCTTTTGTCGAGGTTTGCATCGACTACGCAGAGGACGATCTGCCTTCTGATGTGCTGCAAAGCTCGCAAAAGATGCTGGATGAAAATATAAAAAGCCTGGGAAAAATTACCCGCATAAGCCGCAGCCGCAAGGGGTTGATCGAGGGCTTTAAAGTAGCGATTGTGGGTAAGCCCAATGTCGGTAAATCAAGCATTTTAAACTCTATGCTGAGCTTTAGTCGCGCTATCGTGAGCGACGAGGCGGGCACTACGCGCGATCTCATCGAAGAAAGCCTGCAGATAGGTACTCATCTAATCCGTATAGTCGATACTGCAGGTATCAGACACAGCGGCTCAAAG
>CAUUQJ010000184.1:0-3930 GCA_963547085.1 uncultured Campylobacter sp.
CTTTCGGACTCGGCGAAGGGGCGAAATTTTACATCGATGCCGAGCTAAAAGGAGCACGCGAGATGATCGCGGGCGCGAACGAGCCGGATTACCACTACGTAGGCGCTAGCGTGATAAATTTTAACGAATCGCGCTTTGCGGATCTGGCCGCCGTGAGCGAAGGCGACGCGTGTCCGTGCTGTGGCGGCAAGCTTGGCATCACAAAAGGCATCGAGGTAGGCCATATCTTTCAGCTCGGCACGCGCTATTCCGAGCCGATGGGGGCGCGATTTTTGGACGCAAACGGAAAGGCACAACCGTTTTTTATGGGCTGCTACGGCATCGGCGCAAGCCGCCTTATCGCCGTAGCGATCGAAAGCAGCCACGATGAGCGAGGCTGCATCTGGCCGCGCGAGCTGGCGCCTTTCGAGCTTGAGATCATCATCTCAAATCACAAAGACGCGGCGGCGGTAGAATTTGCCGAGAAACTGTACGAGCAGTGTCGCAAGCGCGGTATCCGCGTGCTACTTGATGATCGCGCGGAGCGCTTCGGCGTGAAGATGAACGACTTCGAGCTGATGGGCTTTCCGTATGCCGTGCTCGTGGGAAAAGCCCTAGCGGAGGGAAGCGTCGAGTTCATCACCCGCGCAGGCCTAAAGCGGCAGAGCGTAAGCGCGGATGAAATTTTAAAATTTATAGAGAAAAAATTAGCCGAGGAAAATTAGGAAGCGCGTAAAAATTTAGCCTTAAATTTGGGCTAAATTTTATAATAAAAAAGTAGGTTCTCTCTTTAAATTTGTCGCTTTGGTCGTGCCTTCCAAATATCTGCGTAGAGTGATACTCAATTGCTCATTTGCCTCCGGCTTTTAAACTTTTTGGAAGCCCTATCGGTATGCGGCTCTCTAAACTAGCTCGACCGGCTTTGACCGAGCGGGCATTTAATTTCTAGCTTTATCGACCTCTATACGTGCCTATCGGTGCAAATTTCAGCGCATCCATCGACGCCGACTACCTCTATCCATATCTGACTGCAAAATTGCAAGCATCACTTAAAATCCACATTTACAAAGCTTGCACGGCCCGCATCTAAAAGCACGGGCCATATCGCCTCAATCAAGACGCTGCGAGGAGCAAATCGGAGAATTTAGAAAGACGGCCGCAATTAAGCTCTTTTGCTCCAAAGAAATTAAACCGCAGATCAAATCTAGCGGTAGCGCGCCGCGAAACACAACGGGAAAATTTATGCTACGTACGTATTTTAAGCTTGCAGGCAAAACTACAGGAGCGTTAAATTTAGCGCTCGCGGCGGTAAAATTTAGCCCTGCGCCCGCCGCGAGGTAGAATTTTAGCTTTATAATTTACTTCGAAAGACTTTGCAGCCACCTTTTAGCCGCATCCGCAGCCGCTATCAAACCGCCGCACATCATTATCAGATCCTTTATCACCAGCCTACCTGCGCCCGAGAGATACGGGAAGCCATGGTTCGGGCTCTCTGTTATGCCGAGGGCGGGATTGCCCAAATTCGGCACCCAGGTTTCGGGCGTCGTTATCAAAAACGATAGCGTAACGATAGCCATACCGAAGGTCAAAAGTCCGCCTACTACGCCAATTTTTGGGAACCATATGCCAAGCAACATCAAGATGCCGATCGAGCAAATCGTCGCGCCGATAATGTAAGAAGCCGTGTAGGTGCCGTTTGATTTATGCCATTTGATATTATCCGGCACGACCAAGCCTTCGGGGTTTTTGTGCAGATTATACTCCGCGACCATTTTTCCCTTGCCGTTGTCGACTACATCTTTATTTTTCATCAGATAGCTGAAAAACGGGCTGTTCGTGACGAAAGGCACGATGCCGTCCGCCTCATACTGCACGACTTTTAGGCCGCCTATCCAGATCATGACGACGAAAATTGCAAACCTTATGCAATTTACAAATATGCTTTGCGAATTGGACAGGCAATTAAGCACCTTATATAGGAGGGAATTTTGATCCATCTGTGTTTCCTTTGCGGTAAAATTGATGCAATAGTTTATCAAAAGAGGGTTAAATAAGTCAATAGTTTTTATAAAATAATACTAATATTGTTTTAAAAAATTTTATCAAGTGAATATAATTTAAGATCTATTTGCAGATCTTTCAGCTTCAGGATCGATTGTTATTGGCAAGTTTTATGAAATTCCGGCTAAATCATGCTTTGAAATTTTAAAAAATATCTCGAGCTAGCGCAGAATGAACCCAGTAGGACGTTTGTGAGATAGATGAACAAAACATACAGCGCGAATAAACAAAGCCTGCGATATAGATGCACAAGTGCTCACAATGCCGATTTATGGGTACTCACGGGCTTTGCGTTAAAATTTCGCCTAAATCCTTACTCGTTAAATTTCATCCGCGAAATTTTGCATTTTTGGTCAAATTTTATCCAAGCGGCCGCTTATTTTCACTCGGCTGAATTTTACTTTGTTACCTAGATTTCGCCCACGCTTTTCCGGTTAAAATTTTATCCAAAATGCGGCAAGCTCGTAGCCACGGGGCTCGCCCAACCCGCTCAAGCTTTCAAACGCAAGCGTAACGCCGCTGCTTAAACTTAGCTCCAAACCCTCATCCGTTGCACGCTCGCGATACTCGATCCGCTCACGATTTAAAGCGCCTTTCACCGCCGCAAGATCGATAGGGGGCTCCGCTAAATATCCAAGGCTCTATTTCGATTTGCCCCGCCCTTGCGCCGCCGAAATCTAAAGGCTCGCTTCTGAAATGATCTGAAAAATCATAAAAATTTCGTCCCGAAAAAAGTGAAACTCAAAGGCGCCATATCTTAAAATTTCAGCCCCCGCGCTCTTAAAGCTCGCGCCCGCAGAGCCGAACATCGAGGCGATCTGCGCGCAGCTCAAGCCCCTTTCTACGCCTGCAAACTCGCCCGAGCGAAAAAATTTAAGCATATCGATTTTTAGCATCTCTTCCCCCGTAAACACACATCAGCCACTAGCAGCACTGAACGGCACGCTAATAGTTGCACGAGCCAGCCATCGCGCTCATCCATGCTTAGGCACTCGCTGACATGGCACTAACGAGCAATGGCAGGCCAGACGCGTACATCACATAAAAGTGCGCCGCGTAAAATTTTATCTCGCACCGAGCTAAAATACAGCGCATTTGCAAAATTTAAAACGATCGCAAAATGCCACGTCGTTTCGCAAGTTTTATTTCGCACAGACTTAAAAGCTGCGACAGCCATATGAAATTTTATATAGTGATTGCATAAATCGCGCGCCGTAAGACTTGAAATTTCACGCCGCAACACCGCAAATTTCACACCTCCTGCACATCACGCAGCGTCAATCAGTCGAGCAAAGCTCGAATCTCGCGATTTACGAAAACCTCACGCGTCGCAAGCCACACTCGAACAAGTACTGCTTGGCATTATTTTAAAATTTCACAAGCGTCGCAATATCCGAGTTTAAGAAGCGATCTTATAAATCCGCTTTAGCTCATCTGGCGCTGTATTGCGAGCAGATAAACTCGTTTGAGTCCGTTAAGGCTAGCCGAAAACCCTTTTTAAATGCGCTTCGTAATCTCTCATAAAACGCTCTACGTCCGGGTTTTTAACGACGTCGTTGCACATAAATGTAGGCAGCCTTTTCATGCCTAAAAACTCGTTGGCTTTATGAAAATGCAAATAAACGCCGTCCACGCCCACGCCCTCAAAAAAATCCCCTGGCTTGTCAAACGCCTGAAGCGGCGCATTCCAAGTGACGCTTAGCATGTGCGATTTGCCCTTTATTAGCCCGCCGGTGCCGTATCCGTCGTTTGGATTTGTTCTATGGCGACCGTCGTTTGCTACTATCTTGCCCATGCCGCTCATAAAGACCTCGTCGATATATTTTTTAACGACCCAAGGCTCGCCCATCCACCACGCGGGCATCTGCCAGATCACGGCGTCCATCCATA
>CAUUQJ010000185.1:0-3848 GCA_963547085.1 uncultured Campylobacter sp.
AATTTTACTCGTCTAGAACAAAATACTGCGCCTTTAAATTTTCGGCGGCTTGTCTCGCGAGTGCTCTTCCGAGATTTTTGCTTCGTTGCACTCGCAACTGCAAGCAGAACGCAAATTTTCGCTCCGCAGGCTATATGACGTGGCTACTTACCGAAATAGTAAATTTAAAAGGATATGAAAATGGAAAACCATATCAAAAATTTTCTGCAAAATTGCGAGCAGATCGTTAAATCACAAGTAAAGCAATACGAAAATCGCAGCCCTTTCGCAACCAAAATTCCGCCCGTTTTTATACTGCCTTATGATGAATTTGAGCAAAAATTCGGCTCAATTACATTTGGATAGTAGTTTTGACATGCTGGTGTTTGACGGCGATCTTAGCCTGTCGGGAGGCACGATAAATTCCGCTTGGCTTAAGGATAAATTTAACGAAGCGGGCGGCAAAAATAACGCACGAGTGATGTTTGTTAACGGAAATTTATCCACCGGCGGCGATATCATCGATGATGATTGTCTGTTTTTACAGGTCGCCAAAGATACGGCGTGTAATTATCTGCATTCGCAGGACGGCGTTATCGCGATCGGCGGCAATCTAACGGCGATTTGGGGCATAAGCGGCGAATACAACGACGGAATGTTGCAGGTTTTTGGAAAAACGCAAGCGCCGTATATCGTCTCAAACGACCACGCAATGTCTGATCATAGCGCTAGCGAATGCGTCTATGTCCTAGACGGACGGATCGGTCAAAGCTACCCAGGCGCGCTTGATGGTTGGGATTTTTTTGAAAATTGCGAGCTGATGTTTAAGGACGGAATTTGCGAAGACGAGCATCAGATCGATATTTCCGCCTTTTTTAAATTCGTAAAAAAGGGCGTTAATCCGCTGGTGGAGTTTAAAACTTTTGAAGCTAGAAAAGCTGCCATGGATGAAGAGAGTGAAGAACAGGAGCCCGAATACGCAAGCGATCTGCCCGAAAATTCCGAAACCATCGCCGAGATATTAAATTTAGAAAATTTCAGCGGCAGCGATGAGGAGCTATACGAGTATATGGCGGGCGAATTCGGAGCCATAGAAAAAATAGACGATGAAAGCGAAAAATATGCTTATGGCGGCAGAGCCTTCGAGCTATCTATCATCGCGGCGAGGATGGCGGAAAACTGGCGACTGATTACCCAGCGTTACTCTGCGTGGCAGATAGACGAGCTACGCAAAATCATCATTAAGAGCGCGACGAAATTAGCCGATTATTTTTTAAAAATCGGCGATAAAAAACAGCTTGCGTTCATCTATGAATTTTTAAACGATGATGCGGTGAGCATCGAAAAAGACGAGCCGTTTTTATATGAAACGCTGGTGCGCGCGGGCTTAGAGCTGCAAGATTACGATAGCACTTACGCGTTAGCGTCCGTCATCGATAAAAAGTCGGAATTTCTGCCGCAGGAGATAGTAAAAAGCATCGCGGACGTGATTAAAAGCAAAGGTTATCGGGCTTGGCTGGCAAAACAGTAGGTCCCGAAAGCAAAACGCTAATTCGCTAAAAGATAAAAATCAAAGAGGCGTTTATAAAATTTCAATCTAAATTTTTCGCGCCATAATAAGCCGAACGTCTGCCGCAGAGCGGGTTTAAGCAAGGCGTCAAAATTTTAAAATTCCGTCAAATTTAAGTGCGTAAATTTAAGCTCGCATCTGCAGGCTGAAATTTTACGGAAAATTCTTATCCTTGCTGCTGCACAGCTCGTTTAAAAAGCACTCCTTGCAGTTCGGCTTGATCGCCTTACAGGTGTAGCGGCCGAAAAGCACCATGCCTTGGTGCAGCTTGCCAAGATCCGTTTTAAAAGCCTCGCTCAGATCGCGCTCCGTAAGCTCGGGCGTCTTTGCGCGGCTCAGCTCCAGGCGATGCGCGACGCGAAAGACGTGCGTATCCACCGCCATCACGTTTGCGCCCGCGCCCTCTAAAAGCACGACGTGAGCGGTCTTTTGCCCCACGCCCGCAAGAGATTTTAGCCCCGCTTCATCAAGCGGTACGACGCCGTCAAAGTCGCGAACTACCGCCTGCGCCATTTTGATTAAATTTACCGCTTTGTTGTTGTAGAAATTGCACGAGCTGATTAGCAGCTTAACACTCGCCAGATTGGCTTTTGCGAGCTCTGTAACGCTAGGGAATTCCGCAAAAAAGCGCGGCGTGATCAAATTTACCCGCTTGTCGGTACACTGCGCGCTAAGCATCACGCAGACCAAAAGCTGATAGGTGTCTTTAAATTTCAGCTCGCTGCGCTCTTTCGCGAAGTTTTGCAGAATTCTCTTTTTTATCTCTAAAATGTCTTTTTTACTTCTCATTTGCATTTCCTCAAGGCGGAATTCTACCCTAAAATTCTAAAGTACAGTTTGATTGTTAACAACTTTGAGTTATAATCGCCGTTAAAATTTTTTTAAGGAGTAAAAATGAAAAAAGTTTTATTTACAGCACTTAGTTTGGCTGCTGCTATCAGCCTCAACGCTACCGTTTACGCTACCGTCAATGGCAAAGACGTAACCGAAAAGGAGCTTGCTCCGCTACTTCAAGGCATAGGCAATGTAGATATCGCCGCTCTTAACGCGGATCAAAAGAAGGAGCTTATCGATAAAGGCATCGATCTGATGCTGCTAACGGATGAAGCTAAAAAATCGGGCGTTATGGATGAGGACGTTTATAAAAAAGAGCTTGAAATCGTAAAAGATAACTTAGCGCTTCGCGTATGGCAGGCTAAAGAAGCCAGCAAAATAAATATCGACGATAAAGAAATAGCCGATTTTTATAACAAAAACAAAGCGCGCTTTACCGAGCCTGCGAGAATCAAAGCGGCTCAGATCGTCGTTAAAACCGAAGCTGAGGCAAACGATATTATTAAGCAGTTAAAAGGGCTTAGCGACAGTGCGCTATTTACTAAATTTGCAGAGCTTGCCAAAGCTAAATCTATCGATCCGCAGGCTAAACAAACCGGCGGCGAGCTAGGCTGGATGCCTAGCGATCAGGTCAAGCCTTTTGCCGATGCGATCTCTAAGATAAAAGATGGTCAAATCACTACTAAAGCGATTAGAAGCAGGGTCGGATATCACGTAGTGTTAAAAGAGGAGTCTCAAGCTAAAAAGCAGTTAAGTCAAAGCGAGGCAAAGCCTTTTATAGAGCGCGTGCTTAGACAGCAAAAAGCGGCGAAAGTAGTCGAGCAAAAAGCGGCAGATCTTCACAAAAACGCTAAAATCGAGTATAAATAATATAGGAGCTAAAAATGGGCGTTTTAGATATAGTAAAACCGGGCGTTTTAAGCGGCGATGACGTAAGTAAGGTCTATGCGTATGCGAAGCAGCAGGGCTTTGCGATCCCTGCGGTAAACGTAGTGGGGAGCAACTCCATAAACGCCGTCTTGGAAAGCGCTAAAATTGCAAATTCGCCCGTAATAATTCAGTTTAGTAACGGTGGCGCAGCGTTTTATGCAGGCGCTACTTGCCCTAATGCCGCAGTTTTAGGCGCTATCGCAGGCGCACATCAAGTGCATGCTCTGGCGGCTCATTACGGCGTTGCGGTGATTTTACATACCGATCATGCTGCAAGAAAGCTGCTTCCGTGGATCGACGAGCTCATTAAGGCCAACGCCGCGAATAAAAAAGCTCACGGCCTGCCGCTGTTTAGCTCGCACATGCTCGATCTTAGCGAGGATGATTTGGAGCTAAATTTAGCCACCTGCGAGAAGTATTTGGAAATTTTAAGCGATCTTGGAATTTCGCTTGAGATCGAGCTTGGCGTCACGGGCGGCGAAGAGGATGGCGTCGATAATACCGGCGTCGATAACGCGCGGCTTTACACCCAGCC
>CAUUQJ010000186.1:0-3815 GCA_963547085.1 uncultured Campylobacter sp.
AATTCTATGCTGAGCTTTAGTCGCGCTATCTTGAGCGACGAAGCGGGCACTACGCGCGATCTTATCGAAGAAAGCTTGCAAATAGGCACTCATCTAATCCGTATAGTCGATACTGCAGGTATCAGACACAGCGGCTCAAAGCTCGAAAGTATCGGCATTTCATATTCGCTTCGCGCTGCAAGCGAGGCAGACGTGATTTTGGCAGTGTTTGACGCAAGTCGCGAATGGGACGCCGAAGACGCGCAGATCCTAAAAATATTGCGCGAACAAAAAGACAAAAAAATCATCTACGTTTTAAATAAATGCGACTTGCCGCGTAAATTTCATCCTAGCGCTGAGGATCTTGACGATGATTTAGAGGCTTTTTCTGCAGAAAATTTCGCAGCCGAAAATCCCATATCAGAGAATTTCGCAGCCGAAAATTTAAAGCAAAGTCGGACCTGCGACGCTTCTTTAAATTCCTGCGCGCAGAATTTAAAAGCTAAAAATTTAAAGCGTGACTTAAGCGCGCAAAATTCTACTTCCACAAATTCCGCGCCTACAAGCCAAATAGCTCTTGCGAATTCCATAAATCTGGTGGGGCAGAATTACGCCGCAAAAGCGGGACTAGTGGCACCAAATACCGAGCGCGCTACTGCAAGCTGTGCTGCGGAGGATTTTATGCAGGATGATTCCAAACAAAATTCTGCAAATTCCATCGCACCTAATAGCTCTGCAATAAATTCCGTTAGGCAAAATACCCAAGCGAATTCCATTTTTGCGCCGCTTGAAATTTCTGCAAACGAGGGCGTGGATCAAATTTTAACTGCGCTTGAGAGCCACTTAAATTCTCAAAATTTCGATGGCCTTATGCTAAGCAATGAGCGGCAAATTCTATCTTGCGAGAGCGCGCTTGCGGCTCTTAAAAATGCGAGCGAGCGCCTAGCTTGCGGCGAGCTTGAGCTTTTTGCATTTGAGATAAATCGCGCGATTGAGGCGATTGCACGTATTTCGCGTCCATTTGAGCGAGATGAAATTTTAGACGAAATGTTTAGCAATTTTTGCCTCGGCAAATAGCGTTTTAGCTACTAATTAGCCAAAATTCAATATAATCTCGCATTTAAAACGAGGTCTTTATGAAGGAAAAAATCCAATATTTTTTGGCGCTGGGTCTGATAAAATTTGCAAAATTCGCGCCGAAAAGCTTCATATTCGCATTTTTCGATAAGCTCGCACTTTTTGCATCGTGGAAGCTTAGCAGGCGCGTTAAAGTCGCGCAGGATAACCTTCGCGCCGCCTATCCGCAAAAAAGCGAAAGTGAGCTTCACTCTCTTGCGATCGAGAATTTTCGCAGTATCGCTAGGACGCTTACCGACACGCTTTTATTTTACAACGGCAGACTAAAATTTGATGATCTGATTTCAAACGGCGAGCAGGCGCTAGAGCGCGTCCGAAAGCTAAAAGGTGATAATCCGCACGGGATTTTATTTTTTACTGCGCATTTTGGAAATTGGGAAATTCTAGCTAATTTTTTCGGCGCCAATGGCTTTCCCGTCTCGGTAGTCGGGCGTCGCAGCGATAATGAGTTGATCGAGGAGCGGCTAGTGGCGCCGTTTCGCGAGCGCTACGGCAACGACCTCATTTACAAGGACGATGCGATGCGCAGGCTCGTGCAGGCGCTAAAGCAGGGGCGCAACGTAGGCATTCTGCCCGATCAAAAGCCGGGCCCTAAAAACAGCCTGATTACGACTTTTTTTGGACGGCAGTGCTACACCACGAAGACTATCGCGTCGCTTTATTTGAAATTTCATCCCGTGCTGTTCCCGATCTTTGCGCGGCGCGGCGCGGATAATCGCTACGAGATTGTGATTAAGGATTTCCCACCGCTACCTGAAGGGCTAAATAAGGACGAAGCCGAGCTGTTTATCACGCAAAAGTGCAACGACATTTTCGAAGAGGTCGTGCGAACTGCGCCGCAGCAGTGGTTTTGGATACACAAACGATGGAAGATGGACTGATGGCGCGACAAATTTCAAGAAGCGAGAGCAGACGGGACGCCATAATAAATTTATCCGTGCCGCAGGGCTCGCGTCTTTTTGCAAAAAAGCAAAGCGTCGTAAATTTAGACGGTGCCGCGCGAGAAGGTAAAATTTTAAATCGCGAAAATTTTGTAATGATCGCCGTCGCGCGAGATGGCAAAAATTCGGATCTCAAAAATTTCATATCGGTTTGCGGCCGCTCCTCTCGCACTTTGCGGCGCGAAAATTTTAGCGATAAAAATTTAAGATCAAGTGCTCCAAGCTGGGCGTGGCACGCAGGTAGTGGCTCTTTAAATTTAAACAGCGAAAGCTCCTGCGCAAATCCGCCCGCAGCAAAAAATTCGCATCGAAAAGCGCTCATCTTAAGTGACGGCCGCAAGGGGCATGAGAACCAAAGCATCGCATTTTGCGAGTTAAGAGGTCTTGAGTTTTGCATTTGCAAGATCGCTTACGCAAACAAGTTTCTTAAACTTTGCTCCTACGCGCTTGATTTTTTCGGGCTTTATTTTAAAATTTTTAAGTACGATCTCGGCGAGAGGGGCATAGCGGCGGACCGCAAAAACAGATCGAATTTAAATAGTTCCGCTCTAAACAGCTCCGTCGCGCCGGATAGCGTAAATTTAGATGCTGCGCCGAATGGCACAAATTCAGACGCCGTATCATATAGCGCAAATTTAGATGCTGCATCAGATCGCAATTTAAATTTCGCAGATTTCGATCTGTTCGTAGGCGCGGGCTCTACGACCTATTACGCGCTGAAATTTTACGCGCGCAGATACGCTAAGCCGAGTATAGCACTAATGTATCCGAAGGGCTACCGCAAGGATTTTAGCGTCATCATCGCAGGCGCGCACGATCGCCCAAAGCCGCGCGCAAATCTTAAAATTTCGCCCGTCTCGCTTAGTTTTTCGCGCCCGCAGGGGCTGTATAAGCCGCATCGCAAATCCATCGGATTTATCATCGGCGGGCCGAATTCCTGCTTTGAGATGGGGGATGAAATTTTAAAGCAGATCAAGGGCGTAAGGGCGCAGTTTGCGGACTGCGAGTTTGCGCTAACGACCTCTCCGCGCACGCCGCGGGCTACCGAGAGCGCGCTAGAAAAGCTAAGCTGGGATTACAGCGTGATTTACGGCCGCGAGCCCATAAATCCGATCGGCGATTTTTTGGCGCAGTGCGAGTGGGTCTTTATCAGCGAGGACAGCGTCTCGATGATAAGCGAGGCTACATCTAACGGGAGCGCGAGCGTGGCTATTTTGAGTTTAAAACGCAAAGACGCTCATAATAAATTTGACGATTTTATAAGCGCTCTCGTTTCTACGGGCCACGCTAGGCGCTACAGCGAGGGCGCGAAGCTAAAAAAGACTGCGAAGTACGATCTTAAGGCGTTTGTGAGGGAGATAAAAATATGAGGGTCGTGCAAATCCTGCCCGAGCTGAACGAAGGCGGCGTCGAGCGCGGCGTAGTCGAGCTAAATAGAGAGTTTGCGCGGCGCGGCATCGAAAATTTCGTTATCAGTAACGGCGGCAAATTGGCGCCAAAGATAGAAAACGAGGGTGGCGTGCACGTACAGCTCGATGTTTGCTCCAAAAATATCCTAAGCGTTGCGGCGCGCGTTTTAAAGCTGCGTAAAATTTTAAGCGGGATCGCTCCCGACATAGTACATGTCCGCTCCCGCGTGCCGGCGTGGCTGGTTAAATTTGCTCGCCCCAAAGCAAAGATCGTAAGCACCGTGCACGGGATAAATTCCGTAAATTTCTACAGCAAAATCATGACGGATGCGGACGCGATCATCTGTCC
>CAUUQJ010000187.1:0-3810 GCA_963547085.1 uncultured Campylobacter sp.
GGACGTTGGTGGCGCCTATGGAGCCGCTGCCCTCGCTTTTGATATCCACGCCGCCTAGGTATCTGCCGATCAAAAGCCCAAAGGGGATCGCAGCGATCAGATACGCAGCAAAGTAGCACCAAAAATTCGGCGCCGTAAATGTCCTATATAAAATTCCAAGAATTCCGCTTCCTAGAATTCCATGCTCATCTCCTAGAAAATATTTTGAGCCAGGATCGCAGAGAGCGGCATATATGATATTTAAAATTTCACTAAGTTTATCCATAAAATTCTCCCTTTAACTCTTCCAAAGTAGCGAAATTTTCTCGTCGTAGATGTCGGTTTTCTTCGGCGAAATTTCTTTCGTTTCGAGTTTAATATTTTTTAGATCCAGGCTCTGTTTTAGCGCGTCCACTTCAGCCTCAAATTTTTGCGTAAGCACTTCCAGCTCCTCTTGCAGCGCGCTTAGGCTATTTTCGGCATTTTTGGCTTCGCTTCGTTCATTTAAAATTTTATGCGCGCTTTTAGCCCCGCTGATCGCTTTAGAGATATTGCTAGCGCTGCGCGAGCGACCTAAAAACGCGCCTAAGATCGCTCCACCTATGTTTAGCGCCGCATCCACCCCGCGACTTAGCACATCACCCTTTTCCTTCTCGTATTTTTCGCTAGCGCGCGAAATTTTATCCTCAAGGCGCACCTTTTCCTTTTCAAATTTAGCCGCGATCTCGTCGGTTTTGGCCTCTAAAATTTCGTTCGCCTTATCGCCTAGGCGCACGAAAAACTCCTCCCTGCTCTCGCCCGGCTTTGAGAGCAGATCAAGCGCGCTAAAAAGTTCTAACTTTTCGTTGCGGTAGAGCCACTCCTTAAAGCTTTTAAGCTGAGCGTTTAAATTTTTTGCTCCCGCGATGAAGCTAGGAAGCGCGCCGTAGAGCGAGCCCGCCTGCTCCTGTCCACTTAAGCTCCCGATCTCTCGCGTGCTAGCCTCGCTCCAATCTATTTCGCTTGCGTCCGAAAGCGATAGCAAAAAGGTGCGCTGCTGCGTAAAATCGACCCCCTTGTCGCAAAATCGCATCTTTGCGCTTGCATAAAGATACGGGCTTAGCTCAAGGCTCGCGCCATAGCTGTAAAGCTGCGAAATTTCAGCAGAAACTACGGGTTTGGCGGCGCCGGCGGATTTAACGCCTTGAGCGGCGCCCGACACGGACGAAATTTCAGCCTTTTTATCCTTCATTAAATTTGAAATTTGCTCGTTACTTAAAGGCCCTTTTAGATAGCTTAGCGCAAAGCGCGTCTCGATTACCCGCAGCACATCCTCGTTGATGTTTTTTACTAAAAAGCTTCGCTTTTTGAGGTTTGAAATTTTCTCCATAAGCACGCTTTTATCGATCGGATTTGAGCCGATGCCGCTTAAGCCGCTGATGACGCGCTCTTTATCCTGCGCGGTCTGCAAGCGCCCGATAAACCACGTGCCGATATTGCTAAGCCCTTTATAATCGAGATCGACCGGGTTTTGCGTCGATAATACGCAGCCAAGACCGAATGCGCGAGCCTGCTTTAGCAGCGTAAGCATCGGGGTTTTGCTCGGCGGATTGCCGTTTGGAGGGAAGAAGCCGTAAATTTCATCCATATAAAGTATCGCGCGCAAGGAACTCGTACCGCTAGTGGTGCGCATCCATTTGATCATCTCGCCCAAAAGCAGCGTGACGAAAAACATCCTTTCATCGTCGTTTAGATGCGCGATGGAAAATATATTCGCCCTCGCCCTGCCGTTTTCATCAAAGAGCATCTTGGCGATATTTAGCCGCTCGCCCTCGCACCAAAGCTTAAAGCTCGGGCTTGCGATGAGCGCGTTAATCTTCATCGCAAGCGCCATTCGCTTATCACTCGGAAAGAAGGTATTAACATCGAAAACGCCGATCTTATCGAAAGGTGGGTTGCCGATCTGCGCGATGAGATCCACCACGCTCACCTCCTCGCCCCTGCTGAAATGATAGGTTAAAATTTGGCTGATTAGTAAAAATTCCGGCGAGCTGAGATTATCGCTGCCGATCCCTGCGAGGCTTAGCACGCTAGTGACGATACCGCCGATGTAATTATTCAAATCCTCTTCGTTTAAGCCCTTCGGCGCTTCAAAGTCGCTTAATAGGCTGATTCCAAGCCCTGCGCTTGATTTGGGCGTATAAATTCTAAAATCGGCGCTGTTTTTCAAAAGCTCCACTCGCGCCAGGTCCTGATACGAGCCCTCGATCCCCTCGCGCCAGGTATTTGCGGTCTGCTCGGCATACTCGTGCACGCTAAGACCTTTGTTTTGCGCCTCGGCCTCGTCGATATAGGGCTCAAAATCCTCGGCCCTCATCTGCGGGAAGGTAAGAGCTAAATTTGTCAGATCGCCCTTCGGGTCGATGATGATGGATGGGATATTATCGATCGCGGCTTCCTCTAGCAGCGTGATACCAAGCCCCGTTTTGCCGCTGCCAGTCATTCCTATGATGAGCGCGTGAGTCGTCAGATCCTTGTTTTTATACAAAAACGGCTCGCCGTTTTCAAGCCCCAGATAAAAAAGCTTTAAATTTTCTTGAAGCGTTTTCATTGCGTTCCTTAAATTTGCAATTTGCACGGCATTATATCATTTAAATTTTTAAATTTAAATTTGCTAAAATGTGCGAAAAATCAAGGAATGGCAAGTGTTAAAAGAAAAAATTAGAAACGGAAAAAGCGGAATTTTGCTCTATGGCATCGTTCCGCCTAAAATCACGTCCTCTCAAGACGAGCTCGAGCGCCTGGGTACGGCGTGGTCGCAACGCCTAGGCGAATGCGAATGCGACGGCATCGTCATCTACGATCTACAAGATGAAAGCGCACGCACGAAAGATGAGCGGACCTTCCCTTTTGTGCATACGATAGATCCTGCGCGCTATTACACGCAGTATCTACACACCGATAAAGAAGCGATCATCTACCGCGCGGTAGGCAAATACGACGAGGCAGAATTTTGCGAAATTCTAAGGCATGCCGCAAGCGGGCTGGGTGTTTTCGTGGGAGCGAGCTCTAAAAACGAAGAATGCAAGCTGCATCTAAGCCGCGCCTATGAGATCAAGCGACTCGTGGCGCCGCATCTTTGCCTAGGCGGCATCTGCATTCCTGAACGCCATGAAAAGAGCCGCGACGAGCACCTAAAAATCGCGGAGAAGACTGCGGACGGATGCGAATTTTTTATCACTCAGGCGGTTTATAATGTGCAAAACGCCAAAGATTTCATCGACGATTACGCCGCTTTGGAGTGCAAAAAGGTGCCTATAATCTTTACTTTTACGCCGTGCGGTAGCCTAAAGACGCTTGAGTTTATGAAGTGGCTTGGTATCTCGGTGCCGGATTTTTTGCAGCAACAGCTGCAAAGTAGCGTCGATATTTTGCAAAGTTCAACAGCGCTGTGCGCGGAGATGTTTGATTTCATCTACAAATACGCCCTCGCAAAAGGCGTAAGCGTAGGCGCGAACATCGAGAGCGTAAGCACCCGCCGCGTAGAAATCGAAGCCTCGCTCAGCTTACTAAAAGAGATCAGAAAAATTATCCTTAAGCACGAGAATTTGGGATTTTACGTTATTTAAAATTTTAAACCGAGCGCACGAGCAACACTCTAGATAGTCCAAGCTAGCGGAGGAATTTTAGATAATTTCGGATCGCTTTCTAAAAAATAAATCTAAATTTTATCCGAACGAAATTTGAACTTAAAATTTATAAAAAATTGCCTTAATAATATGCTTTAATAACTGTCGTCCATAATTGTGAGATGATATTTTGTGCGAAATTTTTCAATGCTTACAATGGCAT
>CAUUQJ010000188.1:0-3806 GCA_963547085.1 uncultured Campylobacter sp.
TAGATCCTGTTTTCGCCGCATTTTGGGCATGGATGGGCTTTGCTTTGCATTTTATCTCCTTAAATTTGGATTTAAATTTCGTCAAATTTTAGCTAAATTTTACTGTTTTGTGGCGATAAAGCGCGGTTTAGAATTTAATGTCGCATTGAACGAGAGACTTTATAATACAGCTAAATGCGTCATTTATAAATGGAATTCAAGCTGAAAGAGATGTAAATTTTAAATTACGATAGAAATAGGGCGGGTTTGCGAGATCAAGTGGAATTCATCTTCGAAAAGATAAATTCCACTTTTATGCTCTTAGGCGCAAATCACTTTTCAATGTGATGTTTGACTAGATACTCGATGATATTTACCGCATTATCGATGCCGCAATACGACGTATCAATGCAGATATTGTAGTTTGCGGATGCGCCCCAGACTTGGTTGGTGTAGTATTGATGAAAGCTCATCCTGCCTGCGTCGCTATTTTCCATATACTCGCGCGCGTCGGTATGGCCCTCTTTTTCTAATCTGGCAAGCTTAAACTCATCGCTCGCACGTAAAAATACCGTCAGCAGATCCGGATGTCCGCGCAAGAAAAACCCGGCGCAGCGCCCAAGCACTATAACGTTGCCGCCCGAGACGATCTTTTCGTAGATTGCTACGATGCGATCGCGTTTTTGCTCATTGGCTAGCTCGTTGTGCGATATTGCCTGAAGTAGCGTATTTACGGGCATTTCGTTGTAGAACTCATACATCTGCTCGAAGCAGCCAAGCTCGTCTGCTTTGCGGAGCAGATCCGCCTTGGCTAGATAGGTATAGCCTAAGCGCTCGGCTAGTTTGCGCGCAGTTTCGCGCCCGCCTGCGCCCGTTTGTCTAGCGATCGAGATTATCATATTTTCTCCTTAGATGAAATGTGCAAAAATACCGGCACCGATGACGGTAAGAAGCCCCGTAACTGCCATCGCTAAAGACGCCATCGCGCCCTCTACGTCACCGATCTCAAGAGCGCGTGCCGTTCCCATCGCGTGGCTCGCGCAGCCTAGGGCGATACCTTTTGCCATCGCCTTTTTTATGCCAAAAATTTTAAGTAGCGCCTCGCCAAATACGCTGCCGATGATGCCCGTAGCGATGATGCAGGCTACCGTTAGTGTCACGATGCCGCCTAAGCTTTCGCTGATACCCATACCGATCGGCGCTGTGACGGATTTCGGTAGTAGCGTGACATACATTGTATGATTTAGCCCAAATATCACCGACATCGCGTAGATGCTGCCTAGCCCTGCGATCATACCCGAAATCAGTCCTGCAAAAATAGCCAAAAAATTACTTCGCAAAAGCGCCAGTTGCTCATATAGCGGCACGGCTAGACAGACGGTAATCGGCGTTAAGAAAAAGCTAATGTGTGAGGCGCTTGTGTTAAATTTCTCGTATGGAATTTTAAAGAGTAAAAGCACGCAGACGGTAAGCACGATACCGATTAGAAGCGGGTTGAAAATAGTTAGCTTAAAGCGCTTTTTTAGATAAAGTCCCAGCTCAAACGAGCCCAGGCACAAAAACACGCCGAAAAAAGCGGAGTTCATTAAAATTTCTCTCATTTTTTGTCGTCTCCGGATAAAATTTCGCGCTCCAGCTTCGCATCCACACCCTTTGTATTCGCGCCGTCTTGTTCGTGCGCGGCTGCGTAGAGCCTGCGCTTAACGCGGGCGAGGGCGATTTTATAAAAGATCTGCGTTACCGCGCCGCTTGCACCGATGACTACTACCGTAGAGACTGCCGTAATCGCGATGATTGCGAAAAGATGCTGGCGTAGCGCATCGCCTGCGATGATGATCGCAGCACCCGCCGGGATGAAGATCACAGGCATAATCTGCATAAAAAATGACACGGTTTCTCTGATCTGCGATACTTTAATGAGCTTGAAGATCAGGGCTAAAAGCATAATGACTAGTCCGTAGATGCTAGCGGGGATCGGCACAGGTACGAGTGCCGCCAAAATCTCCGCAACAAAAGATATTCCTAAAATCACGCTGAATTGGATTAAGTAGTTCAAAGCTTACCTCGGATTAAAATTTAGCTCTAAATTTAGCACTTTGCAGTTAAAATAGATATTAATCTTGCGGATTTTGGGCGAAATTTTGCGGCAAAATTTACTTAAGCAAGCTCTGTAGCTAGGCTTTAGGTAGAATTTTGCGATTTATCATAGCGCTAAATTTAGCCTTGCGGCACGGATAAAATCCGGCTACGACTACTTAATCAAGCGTCTCGCCTAGCTCGATTTTGATACCGAGAACCTTGCAGACTAGATCAAAAATTTCAATATCGACGTTGGGCGCGTATTCGTCCAAGACGGTGTAAACTTCGGCGCGCATATCCTCGTCGTGACCCGGGTGCGAGCGCGAATACAGCTCATCCGTGCGATGCACGAGCGTGAGATTGTCGATATCTCGCTCGCGCATCGCCTGCTTGAGCCGCTTTGAAATTTGCCATTTGAAACTTTGCATTTTCCATCCTTTAAATTTGCGCGATACTAACCAAAAGGGCTTTAAAGTTTAATTTCTTAAATCCGGTGGCGCGTTTCGGCGCGATCAGCGAGCCTGCGCCGCTCGGTCTTGCGCTTGCAAATATAAACGAGCCGGGTTTAGATTAAGGCTTTACCGGCTAAATAGAAAATTATCTTTGCGTAAATAGCGCTAAATCTCGCAAAGCCAAAGGGATTACTTCGCCGTGCGAAGCGCCTTCGTAGAGCCTAAGCTCGCAAGAAAGCCCCTTTGTTTTTAAAATTTCAGCTAGATCGGCCACTTTTAAAATTCCCGCTTTATCGGTTTTTCCTTTACGCATTTCACGCGAGCCGGCAACGAGCATTATGAATTTCGCTTTTAAATTTGATCTAAGTTTTCCCTTGTTTAGGGCATCTCTGATCAGCTGTGATTCGCCCCACCACAACGAAGGTGAGGCGATAAAAAACTCGTCGAAAATCCCATCGTCGCGCAGCAAAGCATAAATCCCAAATAGCCCACCAAAAGAATGTCCGAAGTAAATTTTATCGCTTTTTGCCGTAGAGTATTTTTTATCCACGAGCGGAAATAGTTCATCTTTTACGAAATCGTAAAATTCTGCCGCGCCGCCGTTTGCGTATTCTTCGCCGCTCGCCGCGGGCGTTAAATCTCTCGTGCGACGCTTAGTGTCATACGCTAGCGGGCTATCGTATCCGATACCTACTATAAAGACGGTTTTGCTTAATTTCGACACCGCTTTTGCGTTTTGCTTTGCGCCATTCGCATAAATTTTCGCATAGGAGTTTAAAAGTATCGGAAACTGCGCGTTCGCATCAACCATAAAAACTGCCCTATCGTAGCGAGCGACATTTTTTTGGCGAGCTATAAAAATTTTATATTTTTCGCCGCTCTTGCTTTTTAGAATAAAATCGCTCACGTTAAACATTTCGCGCGCAGCTCCACTTACCAGCTCAATCTTTTGCGGCGGTTTAGCCCCCAGATCGCAAGCGAATAAGCACGCTAAAAAGAGTGCGTCAAATACCGCAAGAAAGCTCTTTAGGCTTACCATTTAGCGTTTACCTTAAACCAAAACCTCCTGCCCTCCTCGGGATACCAATAGTAATTGCCGTCGTCTGCGAGACCCTCGTCGTATCGGACGTTATCAAAGATATTGTAGGCGGTTAAATTTAGGCTCAGATTATCGTTTAAATCGTATTGTGCGCCCAAATCCGCAGTAAAAAGCTTTTTGTCGTTTTTGCTGACTCTATTGCCCGGACCGAATTGTACGCTTGTAAGCTCGCTTTCGTAATTAAGGCCAATAAAGTT
>CAUUQJ010000189.1:0-3798 GCA_963547085.1 uncultured Campylobacter sp.
GGCAAAAGCCGCTATTTTTGGGATGAGGCGGGGATTTTCGCCTTCGTGCGCGCAGGAGAGCTCGCAGAACCAAGGCTTACCGAGATGATTTTGATGCTTGAGGTCGCAAAGGGCGTGCAGCACGAGGTTCCGCGCAAGCTATACGGCGGCGCGTTCACGCTTGAGGGCAGACCGTCGCTTGAGGCCGTACCGGAGCAGGAGCTGCGCGGCGCATATATATTTTTAGAGCTTAGCCTAGGCAAATTCGAAGTCTCGCTAGCTCTTGCCGAGGCCGTGCAGGAGCGCATAGGCGCGATGGACTTTGCCGAGCGCTTCGCTAAGCGCGACACCGACGAGATCGCAGACATCGTGCGAGCTGCAAAAATGCCGATAGGGCGCGTTTGCATCAATCAGAAGGCAAAAAAGGTAAAGCGCAGGCCGAGCGATAAATTTAAGCTTCCGCGCGCGGCCGGCGAGACGCTAGCGTTTAAAAATTTCAATTTCAAAATCGCCGTGATGAACGAGCTGATGTATGAAAAAGCCCTACTGGAGCCTAAATTTGACATGTTTGAGTACTGCGAGGAGCGCGGTATCGATCCGTACGCGGACTTCGGCGCCCTGCCGCAAGCCAAAAAGTGGTTTAAGGACTATCCGGTCCCCGCAAATCTGGCGGAGCAGGTGAGCGAGCTCTATCTTGACGGAGGAAACGAAATTTACCTGCAAATCGCGCCTGATTGGGACGGTGAGGACGAGCTTTTTGATATTAAAAACATTGATACCGCCGAGCTTGCACAATTCAAAAATCTTAAAAAAATCGAGATGAGCGGCATCGGCATATCTACAAAGGCGCGAAAAGTCTGCGCAGATGCGGGGATCACGGTAGTTGATTGAGCGCGGTAATGGACTTTGAGCCTTATGGTGTGCGGTTTTAAAAGCCGAAATAGGCTTTTAAGCTGTGGTACGCTCTTAAAAAGGTCGCATTTGCCGTGCCACGGAAAATTCCGGGCAAAATTCTACTTATATAGTGTTATGAATGAGCCTTGAAAGCGGCTTTAACAAGGCGCTTGGTTTCTTTATTTGGCGTGCGTTACAAGCTTTAAGGAAGCTCGTTTGCAGCATAAGAGCTGCGTCGCTAAATGTGCGAGATGAGTGTGTTACGCGAGTAAAAATAGTTCGCTTTTTGATTTTGGAAAAAATCGCTGCGTAGCAAGGGGATTAAATTTACCGCTTTTAAATTTTAAAATTTACAAAGAGCGGCGCTTGCGGCTTTGAATGTGCGGCTAAATTTAGATTTCATAAAAGATTAAATTCTAAGTGCGGTTTTAAATTTGCGTCTTTAATTTTGCTTGCAGCCTGTGTCGCACTGCAAAACAGAGTGCGAAAATAGATCGCATTTGCGCGCGATCAGCGCGGATCAAATTAAAATTTCGTCTTTGGAATTTAGTCTGAATTTGCAGCTTGCATCAAGAAAATATTTTTTGTAAGCCGATATTGAGTAGCCAAGAAATGTCTTGAAACTTAGCATCGGCGGCTTAGAAAGTATTTTGAAATCCGCGCCAAGAGTGTGTTTTAAAACAACAAGGCGCGGCGCTGCTTTGCTGTTTTAAAACGCCACTTCGAGGCTAAATTTCATAGCCGCATAAAGCCGTCGTCGTAGCTGCCTTCTAGCTTGCGGCGCATATCCTCGCGCCATTTTGGCGTAAGCGTCGTAAGTAGGTTAAATTTTGCTAACAGCCCTTCATCGAGGCGGTCGCCGTAAAATAGACGGTTAAGCTCCATCACGCTCATCGTAGCGGGGTCGCGCTCTACGACGTAGATCTCGTCGCCCGCACGGCACGAGCCGGTCTCTAGCACGCGGTAGTACCAGCCGGTAAGTCCGCTGCGCGCGATCTCCGCCGTCATCTCCGCGTTGCCCCAGCGCATCGAGAGCTTGTAGCAGGGCTTGCGCGGCTGGCTTACTTGCAGCACTAGCGAGCCTATGCGGTGCATATCGCCGATGCAGACGTTTTGCTCGTGTAGTCCGCTGATCGTGAGGTTTTCGCCCATTGCGCCGTAAGCTAGATTTTTAAGTCCCAAAAATCTCTCCCACGCGGCGTAATTTTGTAGTGAGTTGGCAAAAATCGCCTTTTCCTCTCCGCCGTGATGCAGCGTGTCGGCTACCGCATCACCCTCGAATCCAAGCTCATTTGCGTGCACTTCGCCCGCTCTAGCTTGCTTGAATATCGCCGTCTCCCAGCGTTTTTTTAGAGGCTGCGTAGCGCGCTCGTCGCCGTAAGCGCGGGGTTGCCCGGTCAGTAATGCCTTTAAAACGGGCATTTTTCGCTCCTTAAAATTTGCATCCGTTCTCCTTAGATCATAAAAATTTAGGCTATGATTTTAGCTCGAAAAGAATTTTAAAATTCTAAATTTTACAGCGATTTTGCGCTAAATTCCAAGTGCGGGCTTGAAATTTAGCGCGCGGCGTTATTTGTAGTCGTTCGCGTCGTAGCTTTTGCCGTCGTTAAAGTCGCTCAAAAGCCGCACGACAACGGGGCTAAGTAGGATGATCGCGATTAGGTTTGGGATCACCATCAGTCCGTTAAACATATCGGCTAGCCCCCAGACGAGGTCGATCTTTTGCACGCTTCCTATGAATACGAATGCGACGACTAAAATTTGCAAGAGCTTGACGAATTTTGCGCCCAGGAGGTATCGCACGTTGATCTCGGCGAAGTAATACCAGCCCAAAATCGTGGTAAATGCGAAGAAAAATAGGCAGATCGCCACGAAGCCGTAGCCGCCGCTGCGACCCAAAATTTGCGATGCGAAGGCTTCTTGCACCAGTGAGATACCCGAAAATACCGCCTTGCCGTTTTCGAAGGCGACTACGTCGGTGCTAAGCACGACAAAAACGGTGATGTTAAGCACGATGAATGTATCGACGAAAACGCCCATTATGCCGAGCACGGCTTGATCTACAGGGTGTTTGACGTTCGCCGCGGCGTGTGCGTGCGGCGTCGAGCCCATGCCCGCTTCGTTTGAAAAGAGCCCGCGCGCGATGCCGTATCTCATCGCGGTGGCGATCGTAGCGCCCGTAGCGCCGCCCCAAGCAGCGGATGGATCAAACGCGGCTTTGAATATCAGCGCGATGACGGATGGAATTTTATCGAAATTTGAGCCGATGATGACGAGACCGACTAGCACGTAGCAGATCGCCATTAGCGGCACGACCTTTTCGGCTACGCGCGCGATCGCTTTGACGCCGCCGAAAAAGATGACGCAGCAGATGAGTGCTAAGGCTGCGCCGCTTGCCCACTTCGGGATTCCAAATGCACTGCTAAAGCCGTCGGAGATGGAGTTTGCTTGCACCATATTGCCCATGAAGCCCAAAGCAAAGATGATGGCTAGCGCAAAAAACGCTGCTAAAGGCTTGGCAAGGGGGCTTTTGAGTCCGCGGCTGATGTAAAACGCGGGCCCTCCGATCATATGTCCGCTATCGTCCTTGGTGCGGTAAATTTGAGCTAGGCAGATCTCTGCGAAATTCGTCGCCATGCCTAAAAACGCTGCGCACCACATCCAAAATATCGCGCCAGGTCCGCCCATAACTAACGCGGTGCTGGCGCCTACTAGGTTGCCCGTGCCGACCTGCGCCGCGATCGCCGTGGCGACGGCTTGGAACGAGCTCATGCCGCTTTTGCCCGCAGCTTCACCGTGCAGGGAGAAGTTGCCGAAAAGCTTGCGCGCGCCCATTCTGAATTTAAAAATTTGCACTAAATGCAAGCGCGCCGTAAAATACGCGCCGGTGCCGCAAAGTAGGGCGATTAGAAAGTACGGACCCCA
>CAUUQJ010000190.1:0-3798 GCA_963547085.1 uncultured Campylobacter sp.
GATATAGATGCCGGTTTAAAATACGATCCATATACCGGCATGCAAGAAGAGGAATTTCAAAAATTTAGAATTTATAGAAAATCTAGGATCAAAAGCGAGGATCGGATTACGGGCGTGCACTGCGGGATTAGATTTAGCCTCAGCGAGGTACATAGTAATGGTAGGTTTTACATGAAAACGGATAATCCGCTCATAGCGGCGATTGCGTTGATCAAAATATTCTACGATAACTATATGGACTTTAACGGCAACGTACTGATCTGCGAGCTCGCGAAAAAAACCTCGGGTAAAACGATAGTGGTAAGTAGGGAGCTAAATGCCAAGATCTTCGGCGAAAAAGAGATGATGGACGATGTGGATTTTATGCACGATTTTCGCGTGTTTGCGGATGACAAAGTAGAAGCGCGCTATTTGCTAACGCCCGCGTTTATGGAGCGTCTGCGCGAAATAAATCGCGAAACGAACGGCGAGTTCAGCTTGAGCGCGGTATTTATGGATAAGCGTTTATATCTATTTTTAAAAGGCGCGCCGGATCTTTTTGAAACTACTCTTTTTGATAGGCCCGCTAGCATAGAGCTCGCGCGCGAATACCAAACGCAGATCCGCAAAATTTTAAGCCTAATCGAAACGCTTAAACTCACAAATTAGCAGGGCGCATTACGGCTTAAATTTTGTATTGGCTAAATTTAGGCCAGGTGGAATTTTTAACGAAGCGTAGTTTCGACAAAAACGTAAAATTTAATCAGCAGTGCGATCTCTCGGCAACTGCCCGAAATTTAATCAACAATGTAATCTCTCGGCGGCTGCCAAATTTAACGAACGATACGATTAAAGAGATGAAACGCCTGCCGCAAATAAATTTGAAGCAAAACGCCTCGCTGTGTCTTATAAATAAAATTTAACGCTCCGATGCTTCCTGGAAGCGACTCTTGCTTAGCTCTTCATGCCCAAAATAAAATTGACCGCGTTTCGCATCACAACCTCTAGCTTTTAGTACCAAACCCGCATAGCGGCAAAATTTAATCGGCAGCACCGCGATTATGAAATTTAAAAGCAGATCCGCAAGGACGAAATTTAAATTTAAAAGCAGATCCGCAAGGACGAAATTTAAATTTAAAAGCAGAACCGCGACGAGAGTTAAATTTAGAGCGCGCGTGTGGCGCTTACAAAAGCCACACGCTAAAAGGTATCTGCCTGGCGCATACCGCAACGTACCTCAAGCACCGACTCTGCATACAGAATTGTGAATTTAAATTATTAAAGAATTCGAGAGAGGCGAAATTTAAAATTTCGCCTCCTAAGCGGAAAAAGATTAAAGCGCTGCGTAGCGCACCATTAGGCAGGTTTGAAGCGCGGCCAGTTTATCGAGCGTGCTCTTTTGCACTTCGGAATCGACCAAAATGACCGCCAAAGCATCCCCCTCCTCGCCTCTGCCTAAGCGAAAATCCGCGATATTGATGTTTTCGTCGGCTAGGATCGTGCTTACGGATTTGATAACGCCCGGCACGTCGGTATTTTTGAAGATTATCATCTTGCCTTTCGGCTTAAAATCGGTCTTAAATCCGCCGATATTTACGATGCGCTCCTCGCTGCCGTCAAAGACCGTGCCCGCGACGTTTGAGATCGCTTCGTCGGTCGTAACCTTAACCGCGATCTCGCTTTTATAAACACTTCGCGCAAGCTCGCCGAAGCTCGTCTCAATCCCCTTTTCATCCGCAAGAAATTTAGCGTTGACGTAATTTAGCGAGTCGCCCAAAGAATCATGCAGCGCGCCTACGATTGCAAAAACGAGCATCGATTTTAGATACTGAACTACCTCGCCGCTGCCCTCGATGCGAATCGATTTGATCGGGCCTTTATTGATCTGCGCCGCAAGATAAGCCATTTTCGAGACCAAATTTATATACGGCTCGATACCGCGCGGCAAATCCTCGAGCTTAAGCGGCAAATTTAAAGCGTTTGGATAGTTTAAGCCGCGCGCGGCGCTGATCGCCTGCTCTGCGGCTTCTCGGGCGATATTGCTTTGCGATTCGAGCGTATTTGCGCCAAGATGAGGAGTCGCGCTTAAATTTTCGATATCCAAAAGCTCATGCTCGGTCGCAGGCTCTTTGTCAAAAACGTCAATGCCGAGATACGCGATCTTGCCGCTGCGTAGATTGTTTGCGAGCGCTTTTTCATTATACAGCCCGCCTCTAGCGCAGTTTATTAGGCGCACGCCGTCTTTCATCTTCGCTATTTGAAGCTCGCCTACCATATTTATCGTCTCTTGATTTTTCGGCGTATGGATAGTGATGAAATCGCAAGATAAAATTTCGTCGAAATTTTTCGTATATTTTACTCCGAGCTTCGTGGCCTTCTCAGGCTCGATATAGGGATCATAGGCGATGACGTTCATTCCAAACGCAAGCGCGCGCACCCCCACGCGCGAACCGATATTTCCAAAGCCGATGATGCCGAGGCTCTTTTTATAAAGCTCGGTGCCGTACCATTTCTCGCGCTTCCAAATTCTATTAATTTTAAGATCGTTGCAGGAATTTACATATTTGCGCGCCGCATTTAGCAGATGGCACATGGTCATTTCGACCGCAGCTATGGTGTTTGCCGTAGGTACGTTCATCAAAATAATGCCGCGCTTGGAACAGCCGTCGATGTCGCAGTTATCTACGCCCACACCCGCGCGCACGATCGCTTTTAGCTTGGTGCCCGCGCTAAGGAATTTCTCATCCACCGCCGTAGAGCTTCTGGTAATCGCGACGTCCGCATCGCCTAAAATTCCGTAAAGCTCGCTCTTGGGTACGCTCGTGGCGTCGATTACTTTAACGTCCGATTCTTGCTTAAGCAGATCAAAACCGATTTTGTGGATTGCGTCGCAGACTATGATAGTTTTCATTAAATTTAACCTTTTAAGTAGGTCCGCAAGGCGGGGATGCCTTGCGGGAGGAATTATTTATTTAGTTGATCTTTGATTAGATCCCCTAGGCTTTGCTTCTCGTCGTCGTTACTATTGATCTCATTTAGCGCCTCGCGCTCTTTTTGATGAGCCAGCCTGCGCACGCTTAGGCGAATTCTATTTTTCTTCTCGTCGATAAAGGCGATCGCAGCCTCAATCTCGTCGCCCACTTTTAGGCTATCTACGCTTACGTTGCCAAGATCTTCCTTGCGGATAAGCGCGTCTATGCCGCCTCCAAGCTCGACAAAAATTCCGAACTCTTTAATATCGCGGATTTTTCCTTTTACGACATCGCCTTGATTGTGGCTCTTGGCATAATCGCTAATAGGGCTATCGCCGAGCTCTTTGTGGTTTAGAGAAATTTTTTGAGTATCTTTGTCGATCTTGATGATCTTAACCTCGATCTCGTCGCCCACTTTGAATAAATTTTTGCACTTCTCGCCGCGATCCCACGAAGCGTCCTCGTTATGCAAAAGCCCCTCTACGCCGTCGATCCTCACAAACGCACCAAAATTTGTAATCGTAGTGACGCTGCCTTTTAGCACGTCGCCCACTTTATGCTTAGCAACGAACTCGTCAAAAGGCTTGGTGAGTAAATTTTTAAGGCTCACGCGCAATCTGCGCTCGCTAGGATTGATCTCTACGACCTCGACGTCAAGCTCCTCGCCCTCGCTGATGAAATCTTTCGGATTTTTGATATTTTTATCCCACGAAATTTCGCTGATATGCAAAAAGCCCTCGATGTCGTTGCCAAGATCTACAAACGCGCCATAAGGCTCAATATTACTTACTTTTACGCGGATAGTATCGCCCACCTCCAGGCTATCTTTGATCTCGTTCCAAGGATC
>CAUUQJ010000191.1:0-3797 GCA_963547085.1 uncultured Campylobacter sp.
GCTCGCCTAAGCCGAAACGCTTTCGTTTTGCGGCGACCACGCCTTTTGCAAGTCTAAACCGCAACGTCCAAAGCCGCGCTGTTATATAGCAATGTCAAGCGCGCCGCCGCAGCAGCAAAGCCGCAAGATAGCGCGTAAATTTAGAAAATTCAAAGGATAAAAATGAAAGAAATTTCAAAGCAAGATCTGCTTCGCAAGGCGAAATTCCGCGGAGTTTTAGGTGCCGTGATTTTGCTAGGCATCGGCATAAGCGGCACGGTGGGCGTAAGCGGCATAGACGAGGACGCGGTCGCGATTTTTAGAGTTTTAGCGCTGCTAGCGACGCTAGCGATATTTTACGACTGCTTCGTTTGCCTAGAAAAGGCGCTAGGCGTGCGCTTCGTTAAGACCTATAGGCTGATAGAAAGTATCCCGATCGTCGCGATTTTGTGCTACTGCGCCATGATAGTAGCGCTAAAAGAGGGCGTGATGCTAGGTCTACTCTACACCCTGCTCTACGTCCTTTCGACGTGCGCAGCGGTGATAATCTGGGGCGTATTAAACTGCCGCCTAGCCACACTTAGCGGCGTGGATTTATTTAAAATCTACGGCATAGTGGTGTCCGTGGCATGGCCCTGCGAAGCGGTATCGGGCGCGCTAGCTAAAATAGGCGTAATCCTCGCGCTGCCGTATCTAATCGCAGCGTCGCTGGTAACAGCGTTTTCGGGGATTTTACTAATCATAGCGTGGATAAAATTCAACCCTGCAAGGTTATTATGCGGCGCGGAAAATTCTAGCGAGCTTGACGGCGCCAAGCTAGGCGCGGACGGCGAAAAACCGAGCATTTACAGCAAACTAGCCACTTTTAAGAAATCGGACGCGAACGATGCGAAAAAGCCCGCTTCCAAGGCGAGCACAGATACCGCAAATATGCCTGCTTCAGCAGTGAGCGCAGATGATACGACCGCCGCGAGACGCCCGGGCAACCCCGGATTTAAATTCTAACTCTACTCGCAAGACGGAATTTCGCAAAATTTTTAAAATTTAAGGCGCAAAATTTATCGCGACGCGCGGCGCATCGGGCGGAAACACGGGATTTTGGTTTAATTTTACCCGCTACGAACGCGCAAAATTTAGGGCAAAATTTCAAGCTGAAATTCCGCGATCAATTTAAAATTTTAAGCATAGGTTCAATCCAAAAATTCCTACGAAGCAAAATCCAAGCCAAAATTCCAGCCAAAATTCTAAACTAAAATTCCGATCTAAATCCCTAATCCAGCTTATTTCTAAAAAGCGACGCCGCAAAGCTCAACGTGCCTACGCCGATCAGCAGCAGCGGTACGATGAGATGCCACAGCTCGCCTAGGCCCGCGCCCTCCAGATAGATCCGCCACATGCAGTTGTTGGCATAATACATCGGATCTAGGTGCGCGATGTAGTAAAACCACCGCGGCATCGCGTCCGCAGGCGTTATCAGCCCGCTTATCATAATGCACGGCAGCAGGAACAAAAACGAGCTCACGACCGATTGTAGCGAGGTTTTGCAGACGGTCGAGATCACGAGGCCGATGCCTACGTTGCAGGCGCTAAAGATCGCGATGATCGCAAAAAGATCCGCAAAGCGCCCGCGGAATGGAATTTCGAAGTAAAATACGCAGATCAAAAACAGCGCGAGCCCCTGCGCGATCGCGATCAGCACGGGCGGCGTCGCCTTGCCGATTAGCATCTCAAGCGGATTCGCGGGCGTCATCAGCATCATATCAAAGCTGCCCTCCTCGCGCTCGCGAGAGACGCTAAACGCCGATAGCATCAGCACCTGAATCATCGAGAGCCCCAAAATCATCCCCGTCATGATCGTGTAGCGCGTGATCGTGTTTTCGTTAAAAACATAGCGCGGATTTATACTGATTAAATTGACGAAATGCTGCGCGTTGTATTCCCCCGCTATGGCCTGCACGAAGCCGATGACGGTGTTTGCCAAGGTCGTATTGCGCGAATCCGCGATGATCAAAAACTCGTGCGTGTCCTTAAAATCACTGCCGAAATAGATCCCGATGATCGCCTCGCCCTCGCTTACCGCGCGGCGCAGGCAAGTTAGGTCTTTGCAGCCAAGTTCGGTCTTAAACATCGGCGTAGCGGCGATGCTCTGCACCAGCGCGGTGGACGTCGCATCGCGGGCATCGTCCAAAATCGCGTAGCGCACCTGCTCGGGGGTAAAATTCGCGCCGTAGCCGAATATGATCGCCTGCACCAGCACCGGCACGATCAGCACCATCCGCGTGCCCTTGTCGCGAAACATCGCCAAAAATTCCTTTTTTATCAGCGCGCGAATTCGAAGCAGTGATTTTCGCAGAGCGTTCATCGCGCGCCCCTTTTAAATTTAATGGCGCCTTCAAATTTAACGCCATGTTCAAATTTAGCGGCGCGGGCGTGCGTCGCGGAATTTAAAGCGAAATTTAAACGCACTGCAGGCATCGATTTAAATTTGCGCGGCGCGGGCGTAAATTTCCGCAGCGCGAGTTTGAATTTGCGCCGTGCGAGCGTAAATTTTAAAATTTCAGATCTATTGCGCGGCACCTCTGACGCAAATTTCAAAAGCGCGAGTTTAAATTTACGCAGCGGCAAGGAGATGAAATTTAAAAGCGCGCCCATGAGGTCAAATTTGCTAAGCTTTTCTGCGCGCCCTACTTCGTAGCCGTGCCGTGCAGCTGCGCTACGAAGTCGCGCTATGCGGCGGCGCACAAAATTCGAATATCCGCCCGCATGATTAAACTTAACCGCGCGCCGTTTTTCTGTCGCGTCGTGCGTATGCTGCGAAGTAAGCCGCGCCGCACGCCCTGCTTCGGCTTTATCTGCGCGCGGCAAAGTACGACGCGAAGCACGCGGCGGCTTGTGAATAAACTTTAAAATTTTAAATCCGCACTTCGATATGAAATTTTGCGCTGTGTCCGCAAAAGGCGCTGAAGCGCGCGTAAATTTTAAAATTTCAAGCCCATTACGCAGCTTGGGCGCAAAATTTAAAATTTTAGATCTATTGCGCGACGGCGCGGGCGTAAAATTTAAAAACTCCGTCGCCGCCGTCGGCAAGCCAAAATGCCTCGCACTAAGAAATTTTGAAATTTCAAGCCCGCGCTCCGCCGCCTGCAAACCAAAGCTCCTCGCGTCTAGAAATTCTAAAAATTTCATCGCGCACCCCTTTTTACGCTAAGCACGCACAAGCTGAAAAACAAAACCGCTCCGAGCGCCTGAATGGCGAGGTTTACCCACAGCGTCGCGCTCTGTCCGCCCGATAGGAAGCAGATGCGAAAGGACTCGACCGCGTATGTGGGCGGCAGCAGGTGCCCGATGAAGTTGACCGCCGCGGGCAGTCCGCGCAAATCGAAGATCATGCCGCTAAGCAGCGTCACAGGCAGATAGCCGATGACGATGGCGTATTCCTGCGCTAGGAATTGATTTTTGCAGATCGCCGAGATCAGCATGCCTAGGCAGGTCATCTCCAGCACGAAGACGCAAAGCGTCGCCAGCAGCATCGCCACGCTGCCGCGGATCGGGATGCCCAAAAGCGTCTGCCCGTAAACGAGCGTCATCGCGCCGCCCAAAAGCGCCAGGAAATAATACGCGCCGACCTTGGCAGTGACGATCTCAAGCGCGCTTGCATTGGAGTTGTAAAGCGAGGCGATCGTGCCGCGGTCCCATTCGCGCGAGATCACGACCGCGACCATAAATAGACAGATGAGCCCTAAAATCCCCACGTACTCGGCAGATACGAGATACCACGTCGATTCGTTGGCTTCGTTGAACCAGCTGCGATAATTCAC
>CAUUQJ010000192.1:0-3792 GCA_963547085.1 uncultured Campylobacter sp.
TAGCAAAGCGCGCAGTTTTTGGCAAGATCGCGGATCTTTAAAATATAATCCTGCCTCTGCGTGACCGAGATCGCTCCGCGCGCGTCAAGGACGTTGAACGTGTGCGCCGCGAGCATGCAGTAGTCATACGCAGGAAGCGCCAGGCCGTGCTTTAGGATGCTTTTGCACTCGCCGAAGCAGTTTTCAAATTGATTAAAAAGCATCGCGGTGTCTGCGAGCTCGAAGTTGTATTTGCTAAACTCAAACTCGCCCCTTTTATGCACGTCGCCGTAGGTTACTAGCCCCGCTTTATCGTCCCAGACGATGTCGTAAACGTCGTCTTTGTTTTGCAAATACATCGCCAAGCGCTCAAGCCCGTAGGTTATCTCGCCGCTTATGAGCTCGCACGTGATACCGCCTACCTGCTGAAAATATGTAAACTGCGTCACTTCCATGCCGTCTAGCCAAACCTCCCAGCCAAGCCCCCAGGCCCCTAGCGTCGGGCTCTCCCAGTTGTCTTCTACGAAGCGAATATCGTGGCTTTTAAGATCCAGCCCCAGCTTTTCTAGGCTTTTTAGATAGAGCTCTTGGATATTATCCGGGCTCGGCTTTAAGATCACCTGAAACTGATAATACGCGCCCAAGCGGTTTGGGTTTTCGCCGTAGCGTCCGTCTGTGGGGCGACGCGAGGGTGCTACGTATGCCGCGCGCCAAGGTTTGCTTCCTAGGCTACGCAAAAAGGTAGCCTGATGATAGGTGCCTGCGCCCGCGGGCATATCGTAGGGCTGAACGAGCAAGCAGCCCTGCTCGTGCCAGTAGTTTTGAAGCGTCAAAATAATCTGTGAAAACGTCATTTTTATCCTTTTATCGATATGTAAATTTAAATTTTATCTTCCAAAGAGCTTTTCAAAGTCCGTTTTAAAGGCTCTTTGAAGTTTTGAGCTTTCAAAAAATTTCCAAATTCCGGTCCAGTATTCGCCAGCTCTCGTAGGCTTGTTAGCAAAATCAAAAACCGCGTAATCGCCCGCTTCGATATGTAATTTTTCGCCGGTTTCATCACGCTCATTTTTGCAGCACTGCTTTGCGGATTTGCAAGCTTCATCGTGGCTTTCTTTATGGCGCCCCTCCTTCGAGCAAGTGCCTATTAGCACGGAGTATTCACCCTGTGAGCCGTTTTCGTAGTCGTAATACGCAGCATAAATTTCGTTTTTCGTGGCGCTGCTTCTGCTAGCGTTAAATTGTAAAAACTCGCTCCACAAATTTGCGATCACCCCTCGTCCACTCATCTCATCTGCGTTGTTTGTACGAGCCTTTAAGCCACAAATTTCAAAGCCTTCGCGCAATTTTAAAATTTTCAAAGCCTAGCCCTCAAGCAGCACTTCGATCTGCTCGGAGTCCTTTTTCAGGGCCTCCGCTTTCGCCGCGCGATCCGCCTTTAGCTTCGAGCTTAGCACCTCGTCGCTTAGAGCTAAAATTTGCACCGCCAGATACGCCGCGTTTTTCGCTCCCGCCTTTCCGATCGCAAGCGTCGCGACGGGGATGCCCGCAGGCATCTGCACGGTCGAATACAGCGCATCTACGCCGCTAAGCGCGCTGCCGCCGAGCGGGATGCCCAGCACCGGCTTGGTCGTATTCGCAGCGACCGCTCCGGCAAGATGCGCCGCCATGCCCGCCGCGCAGATGAAAACCTGTGCGCCCTTTTTCTCGGCGTCCGCGACGTATTTAGCCGTGCGGACGGGGCTTCGGTGCGCCGAAGATACGATCATCTCGTACGGCGCGCCGAATTCGTTTAAAATTTTAGCCGCCTCGTAAACGACCTCGTAGTCGCTCTTTGAGCCCATTATTATAGAAACAAATTTCATTCTATCTCCTTTCTTAAAAAGCAAAACTCCGCGAGTTTCGCGGGCAGCTTAATCTCATTTAGATTGCCGCTATGAATCTCGCTAAATTCCTTACCGCTGCGGCTTTGCAACTTCCTAAATTTCAAATAAGGCTTGCCGCTAAGCTCAAAAATTTCGCCGATTTCATTATCGCAAGGGCAAACGCGAAAGCCGCGCGGAGCAAAAATTTCATACGAAACGCCGGGTAAAATTTTATCTTTGACGCTTATAAACTCGCCGTCCTGCGAGATCGCGCAAACCTGATGCGTGCCAAGCTCGATGCTACGGTCTAAATTTTGCGTATCGGCGCGCTCGTACGGGCGTTTTATCAAATATCCGTCGCTAAAGCCGCGGTTTTTAAGCGTCGCAATTTCGCGCTCGTAAACACGGGCCTCAAATTTATCGCTCGCAGCATCGTCGATCGCCGCGCGGTAGGCGTTCGTAGCGCATGCGACGTAGTATTCGCTCTTGGTGCGCCCTTCGATTTTGAAGCTGTCGATCGCGCCAGTTTGCATGATCTTTTGCACATGCGAAATGAGGCTAAGATCCTTCGCATTCATTACGAAAGTGCCCTCCCCCTCGCGCTCTTGCAAGCGGAAAAGCGCACTCGTTTCGGGATTTTTCGCGTAAAGCTCGTAGTTAAATCTACAGTCGTTCGCGCAGCTTCCGCGGTTGCTGAAGCGTCCGCTTTGCACCGCGCTTACGAGACAGCGCCCGCTGTATGCGAAACACATCGAGCCGTGCACGAAAATTTCAATCTCTAAGTTTGGAATTTTATCTTTGATCTGCACGGCGTCTTTGAGCGTCATCTCCCGCGCTGCGACGATGCGGACGGCGCCCAGCTCCGCCCAAACCTGCGCATCCAAATAATTTAGCACGTTAGCTTGGGTAGAGACGTGGATCGGGATTTGCGGCGCTACTGCTCGCGCGAGGCTTGCGACGCCTAAAGTGGCGATTAAAATTCCATCCACGCGCAGATCGCGAAGAAATTCCAAATGCCTTTTGATATTTCCTAGCTGGCCGTTGGTCGCAAAGCCGTTTACGGTCGCGTAGAGCTTTTTGCCGCGTTCGTGCGCGTATGCGACGCCCTGCGCGAAGCTTTCCTTGCTAAATTCCTTCGCGCTTCGCTGGCGCAGCGAAAATGAGCCGGTGCTTGCATACACGGCGTCCGCGCCGTAAGCCAGGGCGATTTTTAGTTTCGTTAAATTCCCAGCAGGAGCTAAGAGTTCGGGTTTTTTCAAATACATTCCTAGTGATTTTTTAAGCGCGATTTTACTACAATTTAGCCAAAATTTTATTTAAGGAGGCGCGATGAGGGTCGATCTGCACAACCACACCTATCTTTGCAACCACGCTAGCGGCGAGCCGCGACAGTATTTGGAAGCGGCGATCGCACGAGGCATAGAAATTTTCGGCTTCGCGGATCACGCGCCGATGAACTTCGATCAAAAATACCGAATGAGCTTCGAGCAGATGGAACTTTACGAGCGGATGATTAGGGATCTGCGAGATGAGTTTAGCGGGCGGATCGACGTGCGGCTGGGATACGAGGTCGATTTTATGACGAAAAAAGAGTTAATGGATGAGCGGATTTTCGCGCGCAAGCTCGATTATATCATCGGTTCGGTGCATTTTTTAAACAACTGGGGCTTTGATAATGAGGAATTTTTAGATCAGTGGAGCGGGCGCGAAATAGACGATGTTTATCGCGAATACTTTGCGCTCGTATGCGCGCTGTGCAAAAGCGGCAAATTCGATATTTTAGGGCATATGGATCTGATTAAAATTTTTAAATTTACTCCGAAAAAAGATATTAGAGTTTTAGCTGGCGGCGCGATAAACGCGATCAAAAAAAGCGGTATCGTCGTGGAGCTAAACTCCGCCGGGCTTCGCAAGCCCGCAAATGAAATTTATCCAAGCGACGCGCTTTTGG
>CAUUQJ010000193.1:0-3789 GCA_963547085.1 uncultured Campylobacter sp.
GCGAAGATATCAAACTAACCGCGTTTATGCCGCCTAAAGGGGCGAAGTAGGGATTGGGAGCGGTTCGGGCTTAGAGCGGCTTTTTATGCCCGACCCGCTCCCGCTTTGGATTTGCTACGACAGCGGGTTGGATCGATTTTACTTGCCGTAGCTTTACGGTCGTGATGACGAACTGGAACTAATTTGAATTGTCGTGGTTTTTAGTTATGGTGAGCCGCTGAGTTAGTGGGCTGTATTATCTCGCTGCCTCACCTCCTCCATTCGCTCGCGAAATTATCGCTAAATTCAAGAACTTGCCGTTTGGACTAGAATTTCAATCCAAACTAAAAAACCGCCTAAGCTTCCATTTAAAATTTTTCTTCGGAATTTGCGTATTGCTAAAATCGTCGCTGTAAATTTCGTTTTATCGGTGAAATAGCCGCTATTTTGAGCCTGCGGTATAAAGTCGGTCTGATCTTCTATTTTTACGTTTAGCGGCTTGAAATATTGTAGCAGCTCATAATACTCTTTTGTAGATACGGTATTACTAAAAAAGAAATTTCTGTTGTTAAATTTAACGACAAAATTTCTTTTTAACAGCCAAGGTAAAATTTTGAAATTTACTGCTTTAAATCTGCACTGAATTTCAAAATTTTAAGCCATAAAATAAGATAAAATTTTAAAATTCTACGCCTTTTTTGGTGTGAAAGTTTTTATTTTGGGACAAATCCTACCGCTTTGATATTGATGCTTTTGTACGTATTTTACTTATCTCCATAGTGAGTTTTACACTGAGCTATTTCTATGGCGCCATTAGATATTCTAAATACGAGCCGATTTTTTCCATCTATTCTAACACTATAAAGCCCCGATAAATTGCCCTTTAGCGCTTCGGGTTTGCCTATACAATCGTAGCCGTTACGCTCTATATCTAGGATTAACTTATTTATGCGTTTTAGGATATTTTTATCATTTTCCTGCCAATACAGATAATCCTTCCAAGTTTCTTGCGACCAGATTTTTTTCATTGATCCGCTTCTAACAAATCGTGCTCAATCCCGCTATTTTCCTTTAATTCGTCAAAAGAATGCTTAAGATGAGATAAATTTTCGTGGCTATAAAAGGGATCTGCCGTCAGCTCGAAAGGAATTTTGCGTTCTTGCAATACTTTTTTAGCAAATATTGTAAAAGCAGTAGTTAAATTTAGCCCCATTTCAGAGCATACTTCCTCCAACCCTTTTTTAAGCTCGGCATCCATTCTAAAATTTACGTTTATAGATCGCGTCATATTGTCTCCTTTCTGATTGCATTATACATTATTTATATGGATAATGCAATGATTTATAAATGTGATTTGCTAAAACTCCATTATGATAGAATACTATTAATTCTAAATCTAGCGAAATTTTAATTTAAAACGAAATATGCATACTAAGCGCGATTATGCATAAAAGTAGCGCCAGCGGGACATAGACAAAGCGCCCGATATCATACCAGAGCTTGCCGCGAGCCCTCTCTGCGCCCAGATTGATCTCATCTAAAATTTCATTCCGCTTAATCGCCCAAAACCACGATATCGCGCCGATTACTGCTCCGATCGGAATGATATAAATCGATACGAAATCCATCCATGGCCCCCATGAGCTTATCGCTTCCATACCAAGGCCCGCACCCAGGCAGATCGCGCACAATAGCGCAAGCGTGAATGCACGGCTTAGCCTTGGAAACTTATGCATTAGCGATTCGGCGACTACTTCGAACATATTTTGAAGCGATGAAATTCCACCAAAAATCACGGCAGTAAATAAAATCACCGCAAAAATTCTACCACCTGCCATATCTTGCAAAATTTTAGGCAGAGTTACGAAAAGTAGCTTAGGTCCCGCCGCAGGATCCATTCTATAAGCAAATACTGCAGGGATCATCACTAGCGCAGCTACCATCGCGGCTAGCGTGTCAAATAGCGCGGTATTTTTCGCCGCAGATACGACGTCTTCGTCCTTGGATAGATACGCGCCATAGACGATCATCCCTGAGCCCGTAATCGATAGCGAGAAAAATGCCTGTCCCATCGCAGAAATCCAAACCATCGGATCTGCTAGCTTAGTAAAATCGGCGCCAAAAAGAAAGGCATATCCGCCTGCAGCACCTTGCAACGTCGCGACCCTAATTGCCAAAATTGCAAATAGCACGAAAAATAGCGGCATCATAATTTTATTCGTTTTTTCGATGCTTTTGGCGCCGAAAAACAGCGTCAGCAACGTGCCTGCAACGATTATGCAGTGATAAGGCACCACGGAATAGGGCGTCAGGGCAAAAGAGTTGAACCACGTATCGGTATTTTCGCTCATTAGCGAGCCGTCTATGGCTTGTACTAGCGCTTTTAGAACGTAGGCGATGATGACGGCATAGCCCACTGCGATACACATCGAACCGGCAAGTGGCAACCAGCCGATAACCTTACCGATAGCGCCAAGTCCGCGGCTTTTCCACGCGTATTCGTATGAACCCAGCGTGCCTGTTTTGGCGCGGCGACCGATCGCGTATTCGGCGCTTAGGCCTACGTATGAAAACAGCGCTACAAAAAAAACGTAGATTATCAAGAATGCGCCGCCGCCGTTCGTGCCGAGTTTGTAAGGGAAGCCCCAGACATTTGCCATACCTACAGCAGAGCCCACGCAAGCGATGATAAAGGCCCAACGCGATGAGAATTTGTGTTTTGTCATAAAGCCATCCGTGTGAAAAATTTTCGTTATGGTAGCAAAAAGGAATTTAAGATTTATTTATGCGGAATTTTAAGGCGTGCCGACTTGATTACTGAGGAATTTTTAGAATTTAAAGTCGCGAAGTTTTAAAGTAAGATTGGCGGAATTTTACGATTAAAATCGATAGAGTTAATTCTGCGATTACTGCGCGGCAAAATTTTATCTTTATAATTTTAGAAAATTTTGCGCTTAGGCTTTGGATTTAAAATTCGCTTGGCCCGGGCTTGTAGTAGGGCTTGATATTTAAGTTAGGCGAGAAATTTAGATCAATTAGAATTTTAAAATTCCGCGAAATTTTAAAATTTACGATCTCGCAAAATTTAAAAATAGGCTCATCAAGAAATTCTATTTAGCGTCGATTTGGCAGAATTTTCGCGGTAGAATTTCGCATTTCGTTTGCAGCGTGCAGAAAGTTTATAAATAGCACTTTTGTAAACCCTACAGGGCGCGGGCATTCCTGTTCGCTATTAGGGCATCTAGGTGGTAGCCGCGAATAAATTTTTGCCCTATATGGGGATTGAGAGCGTCGTAAGTGGCAGCATGTTTGAAATTTCCGGCACGCAGCATCGCAGGGCGGAATGTTATTAGCCTACACTTTGGCTTAGTTATTTTTCTCCGCTTCTTCGTTTTCTTGCGGCTGCGAGACTGCTTTTTTGATCGCTTTTACGAGCGAAACTCTTGTGCCATCCATTCGCAGCACTTCATAGTCGCAGTTTTCATCGCTTATTTTATCGCCGATTTCAGGTAGGCTGCCAAAGAGATTAAAGACGTAGCCGCCGATCGTTAGCTGCTCGGTCTCTTCGTCGAAGTCAATGCCCATCACCTCTTCGACGCCTTCGATCTCGAAGCGGCCTCTAAACTCAAAGGTGTTCTCGTCGATACGTTTGAAATTTTGCGCATTCGCGTCGTGCTCGTCGTTGATGTCGCCAAAAATTTCTTCTATGATGTCTTCCATCGTCAAAAATCCCGCAGTGCCGCCGTATTCGTCGATGACGAGCGCGGCAAAAATGCGCTGCTTATTCATCATCGGTAAAATTTTAGAGAT
>CAUUQJ010000194.1:0-3787 GCA_963547085.1 uncultured Campylobacter sp.
TAAATTTACGCGCCAGTCAAGCAAGAGCGCAAGCGCAAATGCGCCTAAAGCAAGCTCTTAATAAAGCGGCGATCCTCGCCCGAGCAAAAGCGAAATTTTGCAAATTTCAAGCAGCGGCGAAAGTAAAATTCCAAACGCCGATAAAATTACAAAACCGCGAATTGCCAAATTTACTAAATTTAGCGCGCATTTACCGCTATAAAACGCCCTTCGTGCTAGGCACGCCGGCGCGCTCGTTGATACTTATCGCGCGACGAAATGCGACGGCGAACGCCTTAAACGCGGCTTCTGCTACGTGATGCAGATTTTCGCCTCGGATCTGGCTTATATGCAGCGTAAAATTTGCGTTGAAAGCCAGAGCGCGGAAAAATTCCTCCACGAGCTCGGCGTCGAATTCGCCGATCTTGCCGCGCTTTAGGCTAGGGCAATCAAATACCAAAAACGCGCGGTTGGAAAAATCAAGCGCCGCAGAAACCGCCGCCTCGTCCATCACAACGACGCTATCACCGAAGCGCTCGATGTTTTGCGCGGGATAGATCGCCTCTTTTATCGCGCTTCCGAGCACTATGCCGCAGTCCTCGACGCTGTGGTGAAAATCGACCTGCAAATCGCCCTCGCAGCGCAAGTTCAGATCGATCCACGCGTGCTTGGCAAACGCGCTAAGCATATGATCGAAAAAACCGATGCCCGTTTGTATCTGCGCCGAGCCGCACCCGTAAAGCTCCAGCTCAAGCTCGATTTTAGTCTCTTTCGTAGCCCTATTTTTGCTTATCATCGCGCAATCCTTAAAACTAAATTTTGTTTGAAATCTATCTAAATTTCACTAAATTTCGCTTAAAATCTCAGCCAGCTTTTCGGAATTTACGCTACCGATCTGGCGCAGGTTCGCAATCTCGGCGCCCTCTTTAAAAAACAGAATCGTAGGCGGACCGAATACGTTAAAATGCGCTTTTATCGCCCTATTTTGCTCGCTATCTTCGCTAAGATCGATCTTTAAAAGGCTGAATTTATCAAGCGCGCCGGCAAGCGCAGGGTCTGCAAATGCCCGCTCGCTCTGCTCGCAATTTTTGCACCAGCTAGCCCAAAAATCGACTATCACGGGCTTTTTGGAATTTTCTATTTCGCCCCGTAGCTGCGCAAGATCGTGCACAAACGAAAAATGCGCACCGCTAAAATTTTGAGCGCTAGAAATTTCGTCCGCCTGCAAGCCCTCGCCACCCAAACCGCCCCTGGAATATCTCACGTTTTGCGGGATTAGATTACCAAGCGGCCTGGAAAAATCTTTCGCACCGCTGGCAAAGCCCGCGAGTAGCAGTGCTGAATATAGCGCGATCACAAGAGCTAAAGCTCGCTTTATCCCGCCCGAGCCGCCGTCAAACAGCCCCAAAAATCCTGCGAAGATCGCGCCTAAAACCGCATAAATAAGTAGGCTTAAATTTTCGCCGATGAGCGTGCGCGAAATCCATACCGCCGTAAAAAGTAGCAAAAAGCCGAAAATTTTAGGCACCGCCTCCATCCAAGCTCCCGGTCTCGGTAGCGCGCCGCCGAGGCCAACTACAAGCAGCAACGCGCCGCTTCCGAGTCCCAGCGCAAAAAGAGCCGCCGCACCCAGCAGGATGTCGCCGCTGCCCGCGATGTAAACAAGCGCACCCGCAAGCGGAGCGGAGATGCACGGCGATACGACGAGCGCCGAGATAAGCCCCATCGAAAAAACTCCGATCAGACCGCCGCTCTTTTCGCTTTTGCTATTTAAGAAGCTTTGAAAGCGCGCAGGCAGGCGGATCTCGTAAAATCCAAACATCGAAAGCGCGAGCGCAGCAAATATGAGCGAGGTTAAAATCAGCGCGAGCGGAGTTTGCAGCAGGCCTTGTAAATTTTGCCCGAAAACCGCCACGAAAGCCCCTAAAATCGCATACGAGCTCGCCATCCCAAAAATATACGCAAGGCTTACGGCGAGGCTCGTTTTCGCGCTCGGCTTTGAGGAGGTTTTCGCCACTATGATCGACGAGAGGATCGGGATGAGCGGATAGACGCAAGGGCTTAGCGAGAGCAACACGCCATAGCCGAAAAACAGCGCGATCGCCGCGATGAAGCTCTTGCCGCCAAGAACGTTTAAAATTTTATCCTGTTCGGAGATGGAATTTGCGTGCGGATTTTTGTGCGCGGAAGTTTGATGGGAATTTACAGCAGCGTTTTCAGCCGAGCTTACCGCGGAATTTCCAGCCGCGTGCGAGTCCGCCACAGAATCTGTCTCTGCGCCCGCTGCTGCAGTATTGCCTTTAAAATTTACAGCCCCGCTTTGTGCGCTGTATGAGGCAGGAATTTGCGCGGAATTTGCGCCGCTTCGGTATCTTTTCAGCTCGGAGTTTGAAATTTTACTGATATGATAGCCCTCCACTACGCGCTTGAAGCTAAAGCCGAACTGCTGTGGCTGGTAGCAAAAGCCCGATTTCGTGCAGCCCAAAAAATCGCCATTAAGCACGAAATCATCGCTGTCTGCGGCATTTGCAAGCACGAGGCCTAAAGGCACGGTAATGCTAAAATTGCCCTCGTAAATTTTATAATCCTTATATTCGGTCGCGGCGGGCAGATTTATTAAATTCGTTACCTCTGCGCCGCCGATGAAAATTTTTATCTCGTTTTGATAGAGATAGACCCCGTCCGCGATATCAAAGCTTAGCATTACGCTATCGCTTTGCGCCGCTGCGTTAAGCTTGAACGCATCGGAGGGTTTCAGGGGCTCGGCGCCCAAACCTAAGAGAAAAAACGCTGCCAAAATCAGTGATCTGATCAATTTTTTATCCTTTGAAATTTTTTCCTACATTCTAACGTAATAAGTATGAATTTATAGTGTAATATAAAGAACTTTTTTGTAAAATTCCTTAAAATTTTTAGGAGGCGATATGAGCAAAGAGATCAAAACCGAAACAGGCGAAATAGCGCTGAAAGAGATAGAATTTAAAAGCTCAAAGTACGAAAAAATCTCGTTCAAAGACTACGAAACGCTGCTGCAAAGATACCAGATCGAGCTTTTGAAGCTGCAAAAATTCGTAAAAGAGAGAGGATTGAAAATTTTAATCTTGATGGAGGGGCGCGACGCGGCGGGCAAAGGCGGCACGATCAAGCGCTTAACCGAGCACCTAAATCCACGCGGATGCCGCATCGTAGCGCTCGAAAAGCCGAGCAATGTCGAAAAGACGCAGTGGTACTTCCAGCGCTACGTCGCGCACCTACCCAGCGGCGGCGAGATCACGATCTTTGACCGCAGCTGGTACAACCGCGCGATGGTCGAGCCAGTGATGGGCTTTTGCACCCACGCCGAACATAAAGATTTCCTGCGCCAAGTGCCTAAATTTGAGGAGCTTTTGGTAAGTGCAGGGATAATTTTGTTTAAATTTTACTTTTCGGTCTCCAAAGAGGAGCAAAAAAGGCGCTTCGAATCGCGCCGCACCGACCCGCTGAAGCAATACAAACTCTCGCCGGTAGATGCGAGATCGCAGGAGCTGTGGAATCAATATACGCTCGCAAAATACTCGATGCTGCTCGCTTCAAATACCGAGTTTGCGCCGTGGACGATCCTTGATAGCAACGATAAAAAGATCGCGCGACTAAACGCCTTCCGCTGCATACTCTCGCGCATAGATTATCCCGAAAAAATTGGTGCGAAGGAGCTTGCGGTGGATCCAAACCTAGTGCGAAACGGCGCCAGGGAGATAGTGCTAATGGAGGATAGCCAAAAAAGCGAGGCTTGGCGCAAGCTGGAAAGCCCCTCCCGCAAGAACAAGAA
>CAUUQJ010000195.1:0-3759 GCA_963547085.1 uncultured Campylobacter sp.
TTTTTTAAAGCATTTATGCAGCTTACGCTTACGGCTTAAGCGCGAAATTTTGTCTAAAGTTACGGCGCAGGATTTTGCCTAGATTTACAGCGTAAAATTTTTATCAAGAGCTTGGTTTTGGAATTTCATCCCGAATTTCGCTTAGGATTTAGTCTAAAATTTTAACTTATATAAAATTTGGGTTTGTGATCTCGTTTAAAATTCTGTTTTGAATTTGCTTAAAATCTTAACGCGCAATTCGCTTTTTGATTTTATCCGCTATCCTAAAACGCAAAGCTTTGGAATTTTAAATTTAGCGGCAGGCTATGGAATTTAAAATTTTGAATCAAGCTGGAATTTTATGGGTTGCAATGGAATTTAAAATTTTGGATCGAACTAAATTTTACGCATCGGAATTTTTAAAATTTAAGAAATTAAAAATGCGCGGCAAAGTGCCGCGCCGTATTTTGTTTATATCGTGCTGAAGCGCGATATATTAGTCTTTCTTTTTCATATCGTATTTGTTTACCATAAATCCGACCAAGCCTACGAAAAATAGACCACCGCAGATGTTACCTAGCGTAACCGGGATCATATTTTTAACGATGAAATTTCCCCAGTTTATTGAATCTATTTGAGCTGCCGTTACGCCGTGAAGCGAGCTTGCAAGAGCGTTTACATCGCCACCCGCAGCCGCAAGGTAGTGGCCTTTAGCGATGATGCCTTCAGTTAGGATAAACATATTTGCAACGCAGTGTTCCATCGAGCAAGCTACGAATGCGCCGATCATCCACATAATTGCAAAGAATTTACCCGATAGATTGCTCTCGCTGGTCGCAGTCCAGATAGACATACATACAAACACGTTACAAAAAATTCCGCGGATGAATAGCTCATGAAAAGGCGCGTTTATTTTGCCTGCTGCCGCAGGAATGAAGTGCTGCAAGATGTAGCCATCATATTTAAGCGGAAGTCCTGAGTAATAATACATATACGCGATTAACGCGCCGCCTACGAAGTTAAAGCACCAAACGATAGCCCAATAACCGATAGTTTTACCTAGCGGTAATTTGCCATCGGCAGCAGGTACGCCCGTTAAAACCGAGCTGGTAAATAGATGCCCGCCGTAAAAAACCACCATCATCAGACCGCAGCTAAAGGTAATACCGCCGATGAAATTCGATAAGCCAATAGATTGCTTTTCAGCCATTCCTACGGTCGAGTGAGCCCAGAAAATATCGCCCATAGCGATTGCAGCGCCCGCCATTATAGCTAGAAAAATTATGCTAATTAGCGGGGTATGCGCCTTGTGTTGCATCGAACTAGACACCGCTTGCGCGGTTTCTGCAGGATTTAACATTTACTCCTCCTCATTTAAATTTGAATCAATTTCTAAGATACGCTCATAAGCTTTTTGCGCGCTTTTTTTTGCACTCTCGCTCAGTCCTTCTTTAAAATCAAGGACGTTATCAAGCAGCACGCTTATGCCCAAAAACAACGTCTTTGGGCAAATTTTGCGCAGATAGCTTAGAAGCACCGGCGTAGGTAGGTTATGCGTCGAGTAGATATAGTCGCGATCGTTGCTGAGGTCAAAAAATTCTATCTTATCCTCATCAAAGCCGCTCATCGCATCTACTACGATTAGAATTTCAGGGGCAAATTCCCTAAGGGCTGCAAATTCGTTTTCGGGCACATCCTGCCCATAAAAAACGCGCCAATCTTTTAAGTTTGCCTCGACTATTCGCCCCGTTTCATTGCCCACGTCGTCGTCGCCGCGAAGGGGATTGCCGATACAAAGCAACGCCTTTCGCATCAAAAATCCTTCCTTAGCACGAAGTATCCTTCGCGCATATTTTTTAGCAGATCTTTAAGCTCACATTCGCAAAGCTGAGGGATTAGCTTAGCTGCGTGCTCGGCAAAAATTTCAATCTCGAAATACTTGCTTAGGTTGCCGATCTTAAATTTAACGTAGTCGCCCGAGTTTTCGATGATGCGTTTAAATTCTTCATCGTTTATCTCAAGTACCTTTTCGCTAAAATCTATCGTACCTACGCCGTGACCGACGCAGGTGGAAAAAACCTTGATATCCTTTAGCTCTTTGGGTAAATTTTCGTTTTCGTCCATATGCCGCTTTGTAAGCTTAAAAACCTCAATCATCGTTTGCTCCAGACCTCTTTTTGCGGATCGATCTTAAATTCCTCCGTAGCGCGGGCGTATTTTAGATATACGTCATTGTGCAATAGCGCCATGCACTCCGCGTATCTAGGATCCTCTTCGGTATGGATAGCGTTAAGTAGAGCCTCGCGAGAAGCTTTTGGATCGTGAACGTCAGATGAGGTTTTGATCGCATCCATATATTTTGCGAATAAAACTCTTCCGAAAATATAGCTCATCAGCCTCTTAGCTTCAGCTTGCAGATCGCGCTCGAATAAAATATCGCCGATAACTGAACTCTTAACCGGTGGCGGAAGAGTGTTATCTTGCTCGTAGCTCTTCTTTTGAAGCTTTTGATCAATAATGCCAAGCGCCATGCCAAGACCATAGATGATGCTAGCAGGATGCGGAGGGCAGCCGGGGATATAAACATCTACCGGTACAATCTTATCGATGCCGCTCCATACGCTATATGCGTCGTGAAAAATTCCGCCAGTACTTCCGCAGGCTCCCAGAGCCACTACGATCTTCGGATCGGGTGCAGCCTCATAAGCGCGGAGCAACGGATAATACATTTGGCGAGTAACCGGACCGGTGCAGACTAAGATATCTGCGTGGCGAGGGTTGGCTACGAGTTTAAATCCGAAGCGCTCCGGATCCCACATCGGCGTGATAGAAGCAAAAATTTCGATTTCACAGCCGTTGCAACTTCCGCAGTCGATACGATAAACGCTGAAGCTTCGTTTGATATTTTTCAAAAGCTCCAATTTTGCGGTTAGATCGTTTGCGTTTTTAATATTTTCGGGGACTTGATACAAACTCATTTTATTGCCTCCTCTATACCTTTGGTCACTCTTTCGACCGCTTGAGCTTTTTTGCATTCAGGACAGATATAGAGGTACTTTTTAGCTTCTTCTAATCTGCCTGGGAGCAAATTTGCCGTACTTAGCTTTTCTAGCGTGTAATTGATGAGCCTTTTTGGGGTCATCGGCTTGCCGCAGCAGCTGCATTTTTCCATCTCAAGCTCGCCGTGTTGGATAAGCGCGCTTTTATCAAATTTTACCGCTAGCTCAAAGCTATTGCCTAGCCTTACCGCTCCCGTAGGGCATACCTCGTCGCAGCGACCGCAAAATATGCAGCGCCCGCAGTCAAATTCCCAAATAAGTTTGGTTTGAGCTTCATTCATCTTAAGCTCAATCGCATTGGATGGGCAGGCGATACCGCATGCAGCACAGCCTATGCAAAGCTCATAGGTGTATTCAGGCTGCCCGCGAAAATTCTCGGGCACGATGTATGGCTCAAACGGATAAGCATAGGTCGCCTTACCATATTTTTCGGTAATGTCGAATAATTTCATCATCTTAAATCCTTTTTGCTAACCTTGCCGTCTTGGCAAAATTTCTTAAGGTCTTTTTCGGTTAGAATTTTACTCTTTCCGCTATTAATATCGACTAAAGTTACGCGCTCGGTGCATGAGTAGCACGGATCCATCGAGCATACGATTAGCGCCGCATCGGAGATGTTATTTCCGCGGAATTGAAATCGCAAGCTCGGCCAGTTGTTATACGTAGCGGCGCGACATCTCCAGCGGTAAACCTTCTGCGCGTTGCCTTGCATGATCCAGTG
>CAUUQJ010000196.1:0-3756 GCA_963547085.1 uncultured Campylobacter sp.
TTAGGCGCGTCGATCTCAAAAATTTTAATATCCGAAATCACGGGCGGAGCGGTGTTCTCGCGCAGAAATTTACTCGGCGCCTCGCCGCAAAATTTATAGATGCTTAGCCATTTTTTTAACCGAAAGCTGTCTGCCGCGCTAAGCTTTGCGGTAAATTCCGGATCGATCCGCCGCGCTAGGGCGTAAATTTCATCGTTTGAAATTTCGCTTTTAAAATCGGGAACCTTCGGCGCTAGCCCGCTTAGCATCGCTTTGAGATAAAACCCGCTGCCGCCCGTGATTATCAAAGGCGCGCCGCTACGCCCTGCAAAAGCCCGCGCGGCTGCGTATTCTTTGATAAACTCGCCGACGCTGAAGTACTCGTTTGGGTAGATTAAATTTACGCCGAAGTGCCTGATCTCGCGCAGCTGCTCCTCGCTTGGCTTGGCGCTTGCAATGTTGATCTGGCGGTAAATACAGAGCGAGTCAAGGCTCAAAATCACGGCGCCGATCTCTCGCGCGATACTTAGCGCAAGATCGCTTTTGCCGCTTGCTGTGGTGCCGATGATCGCGATCTGTGGGCTTGCGTGCGAGTTTTGATTTTGGCTCAAGGCGTTTCCTTTCGTAAATTTTTCGTTCAAATTATATCAAATTTAGAGCTATTCTTACTTTTTTTTGATACAATGGTGCCCAAAATAAGGGGCAAAATGGCTAAATTTAAAGAAATTTTATCCGACATCAACGAATTAATAGTTTTTAAACACTCGGTTTTCGCGCTACCGTTTATCTTTACGGCGATGATTACTGCGAGCAAGCTGCAAAACGGCTCGGTATGGTTCGGCTGGAAGCTGCTTTTTCTGGGGATTTTATGTGCGGTGAGTGCGAGAAGCTTCGCAATGGCGCTAAATCGCTACTTGGACGAGGACATCGACCGCGCCAATCCGCGCTGCGCTTCGCGCCCCAGCGTGGACGGAAGGATCGGGCGCGGGAATTTGCTGCTTTTTATCATCGCAAACGCGGTAGTTTTCATAGCGGTTTCGGCGCTTATAAATCCTTTGGCGCTTAAGCTTTCGGTGCCGATTTTAGCGGCACTGGGTGGGTATTCATATTTTAAACGCTTTAGCGAGACCGCGCATTTAATGCTCGGCTTTTGCCTAGGGCTTGCGCCGATTGCGGGAGCGATCGCCGTTAGCGGCGGAATTCCACTATGGTCGGTGCTGCTATGCTTTGGAGTAGTATTTTGGGTAGGCGGCTTTGATGTGCTGTATTCGCTTCAAGATATGGAATTTGACCGCACGGCTGGGCTTTACAGCATCCCTGCGCTTTACGGCAAGGAAGCTTCGATGTTTATCTCTAAAATTTTCCACGCCGTAGCGGTGCTTTTTTGGTTGCTGTTTTGCGCGGCGGCAAATTTAGGCTTTTTTGCTTATCTGGGCGTGGCTGCGTGCGCGACGATTTTGTACTTCGAGCATAAGATCGTACGTAGTGATTTTAGCAAGATCGATCGCGCGTTTTTCACGCTCAACGGATATTTGGGCATTGCGTTTTTTGCTTTTATTTTTGTAAATTTATTTTAAGGAACCCCTATGGATCTTAACACTATCATCATTTTAGGACTCTGCGTCGTTATATTTTTGATGTTTTTCGTCATATATTTTAAGGATAAACAAGCGGATAAAAAATTCGAGCGCTTCGATCAGGTGCTGACCGATGCTATGCAGGAAAACTATCTGCTTAAAAAGAAGGTCGAGGAGCTAAAAGAGATGATCGATTCGGGCGGCAAAGTCGCTCCCAATATCGATATAAACGCGATTGCAGACGTAATCGACGAGACGATAGAGCAGAGACTAGACGTAGTGCCTACGATGATCGACGAGCGGGTAGAAAAGCAGATTAGACCGCTTCTGGATCAGCTTAAAGAGCTCATCGGCTCGGTAAGAAAATAGCCGGAGCAATATAAAAATAAAATTTTGCAAAATCGCTTTGTTTTTTATATAATCGCCGCAAATTGATATTAAGGCAAAATATGCTAATTGATAAATTTGGACGAACGATCGATTATTTGCGCATTTCGGTTACGCAGCGGTGTAATTTCAGATGCAGATATTGCATGCCTGCTACGCCGTTTAACTGGGTGCCGCGAGAGAATATTTTAAGCTTTGAGGAGATGTTTTTATTCGTCAAGGTTGCGATCGACGGCGGCGTGAAAAAGATCCGCATAACCGGCGGCGAACCGCTGGTGCGAAAGGGGATCGAAGATTTTATAAAGATGATCGCGGATTATGCTCCAGACATCGATCTTGCGCTTACTACCAATGGATATTATCTCAAAAACTACGCACGCGCCTTGAAAAACGCGGGGCTAAAACGCATCAATATGTCGCTTGACTCGCTGCGTCCGGAGCGGGCTAAATTTATAGCTCAGCGCGGCGTACTTTATAACGTCTTAGAAGGCCTTGACGCCGCGCTTGAAGCGGGACTAAAAGTCAAGCTAAACACCGTCGCACTAAAAGGGATCAACGACGACGAGCTTATTTATTTGCTGGAATTTGCCCGCGAAAAGGATTGTCAGATCCGCTTCATAGAATTTATGGAAAACACCCATGCCGGCGATCTTACAGGCTTAAAATCAAACGAAATTTTAGATATTTTAAGGCGTAAATTTATCTTTACCGCTCTGCCGAAATCGCAAAGCTCGCCCGCGTCGCTTTACGCGCTCGGGGACGGCTACACCTTCGGTATCATCGATCCGCACAAGCACGATTTTTGCGAGAGCTGCAACCGCATCAGACTAAGCGCCGAGGGGCTTTTGATCCCGTGTCTTTACTTCGAGGACGCGCTAAGTATCAAAAAGGCGGTTAAAGAGGGCGACATTGCCGCAGCCGCCGAAATTTTGGCTAAAATTTTAGCGAATAAGCCCGAAAAAAATCGCTGGCAAGCGGACGCTTCGAATGAAATTTCAAGCCGCGCATTTTACGAGACGGGCGGATGAGGCTTGTTGAGAGCTTTTTAAGTATCCAAGGCGAGGGCAAATACGCGGGCAGGCTCGCGTTTTTCTTTCGCTTTGCAGGCTGTAATCTGCGCTGCGAGGGCTTCGGCGGCGCGCGCATTTCGCCAAAGACCGGCGAGATCTTGCACGGCTGCGATACGATCCGCGCGGTCTTTACAAATCACTTCGAGCATGAAGAAATTTTAAATTTAGCGCAGCTTTTGAATAAAATTCCAAATTTATCAGATTCGTCCTGTTTCGCACCTGCTTGCTCTGCACCGGGTTTTTGCGGCGCAGAGCCTTTTTCTGAAAGCGATACGTTAAATTCCGCCGCCGCGCAAACGCCTTCTCGTCCAAACGGTAGCGCAGAAAAATCTTTAAATTTAACGAGCGAAAATTCTTTAAATTTCGCGGCGCAGAATTCTTCAAATTTAAATCCGCAAAGCTCCGTCTCGCCGCAGAGTGCTAAGCTTTATCAAAAGCCGATCGTCGTTATCACCGGCGGCGAGCCGCTGCTGCATCACAAAGAGGCGCTATTTTACGAGTTCGTCTGCGAGCTGCTAGCGCGCGGATACGAAGTGCATTTTGAGACCAACGGCACGATTTTCGTGGATTTTGAAAAATTTCCCGCCTACAAAAGTTGCGTCTTTGCGATCTCGCCTAAGCTCTCAAACTCCGCCGAGCCACGCGAGCGTAGGCTAAATTTTGCTGCGCTACGAAGCTTAAAACAAAACGCAAAAGATAGCTTTTATAAGTTTGTCATCTCGCCAGAATTTGACGCGCAGCCC
>CAUUQJ010000197.1:0-3752 GCA_963547085.1 uncultured Campylobacter sp.
GCCGAGAAGGCTAAAAAAGAGCTTGAAGAAGCAGGCGCCAAAGTCGAACTCAAATAAATCGCGAAATTTTAAAATTTTGCATACAAATGTGTGCCGGTGCGTCGCATCGGCACTTCTTTCTTTAAAATACAACTACGAGGTAGTGGAATGTTAAACAGCCTATATTCAGGAAATCGTCTTAGAGTGGATTTTTCAAAGGTTCCCAAAGACATCGAAATTCCGAATTTATTACAACTACAAAAGAAAAGTTTTGATCATTTTTTAAATCTTGATAACTCGGGTGGAGAAAGCGGCATAGAGAAGGTTTTCAAAGCCATTTTTCCTATCCACGACGCACAGAATAGACTAAGTATTGAATACGTAAGTAGCGAAATTTCAAAGCCAAAGTATTCGATTAGAGAATGCATGGAAAGAGGGCTTACTTATTCGGTAAATTTAAAGATGAAGCTCCGTCTGCTCGTGCATGAGCGCGATGAAAAGACAGGCAAAAAAATCGGCGTAAAAGAGATCAAAGAGCAAGATATATTCATTCGCGACATTCCTTTAATGACCGATAGAATTTCATTTATTATAAACGGCGTAGAGCGCGTAGTCGTAAATCAGCTTCACAGAAGCCCGGGCGTAATCTTCAAAGAGGAAGAGAGCCCGACGGTTCTAAATAAACTCATCTACACCGCTCAAATAATACCCGATCGCGGTAGCTGGCTATACTTCGAATACGACGTAAAAGACGTACTATACGTGCGCATAAATAAAAGGCGCAAGGTTCCGATCACGATCCTATTTCGCGCACTCGGCTACAAAAAACAAGACATCATAAAATTATTTTATCCTATTAAGACGATCTATATTAAAAAAGGAAAATTCCTAACCGATTTCGATCCGAAAGAATACGCGGGCAGGCTCGATTACGACATTATAAACGAAAAGGGCGAAGTGCTTCATCAAGCAAGTAAGCGCCTAACATCCAAAAAAGCAGAGAAGTTAGCAGAGGACGGACTAAAGCTCATTGAGTATCCGGCTGAAATTTTAGCCGAGCGCTACCTAGCCGACGCCATCGTCGACAAAAACAGCGGCGAAGTGCTTTTTGATTCGCTAACTGCGCTAGATGAGGGTAAGCTAGCCAAGATCGCTAACACCGAGAAAAAATTTACGATTGCTAACGACCTAGCTAGCGGCGTAGATACTTCGATTATAAATTCCTTCATTCAAGATGCGGACGCGCTTAAGCTCTTGCAACAAAGCGAGGGCATAGACGACGAGAACGATCTGGCTGCGATTAGAATTTACAAGGTTATGCGCCCAGGCGAGCCGGTGGTAAAAGAGGCGGCAAAGAGCTTCGTAAACGATCTATTTTTTAATCCGGAGCGCTACGATCTGACCAAAGTCGGTCGCATGAAGATGAATCACAAACTAGGCATCGAGGCGCCGGAGTACGTAACCGTACTAACTAGCGAGGATATTATCAAGACGGCGAAATATTTAATTAGAGTTAAAAACGGCGACGGCTTCATCGATGATCGCGACAATCTCGGCAATCGCCGCATCCGTTCGATCGGCGAGCTTTTGGCAAACGAGATGCACCTTGGCTTTATCAAGGTTCAAAAGGCGATCAAGGATAAATTTACCGGCATCAGCGGCAACCTCGACGAGCTTATGCCGTATGATTTCGTAAACCCTAAAATCATCACCACTACGCTTATGGAATTTTTTACTGGCGGCCAGCTAAGCCAGTTTATGGATCAGACCAATCCGCTTAGCGAGGTCACGCATAAGCGCCGTCTATCTGCGCTGGGCGAGGGCGGACTGGTTAAAGAGCGCGCCGGCTTTGAGGTGCGCGACGTCCATCCTACGCACTACGGTAGAATTTGTCCTATCGAGACGCCGGAGGGTCAAAACATCGGTCTGATCAATACCCTAGCGACCTATGCGAAAGTAAATGATCTTGGCTTTGTCGAGGCTCCGTATAAAAAGGTCATAAACGGTAAGGTCACCGACGAGATAGTCTATCTTACCGCTACGCAGGAAGAGGGGCTCGTAATAGCTCCTGCGTCCGCCAAATTGGACGAAGAGGGTAATATCGTAGAGGAGCTTTTGGAGGTTAGAAAAGACGGCGAAAATATCATGGCTAAACGCGAGGATATTTCGCTGATAGATCTTTGCTCCGGTATGGTCGCGGGCGTAGCGGCGTCGCTGATTCCGTTTTTGGAGCATGACGATGCGAACCGCGCCTTGATGGGTTCGAACATGCAGCGCCAAGCAGTGCCGCTTCTGCACTCCACCGCCCCTATCGTTGGAACGGGCATGGAGGCGATTATCGCGCGCGATTCGTGGGAAGCGATCAAGGCTAAACGCGACGGCGTCGTAGAAAAGGTCGATAATAAAAATATATTTATTTTGGGCGAAGACGAAAAAGGTCCGTTTATCGATCATTACGCGATGGAGAAAAATTTACGCACCAACCAGAATACTACCTTTTCGCAGCGCCCTATCGTGCGAAAAGGTGACGTGATAAAGGCGGGTCAAATCATAGCCGACGGTCCTAGCATGGACGGCGGCGAGCTTGCGATCGGCAAAAACGCCCTCATAGCTTTCATGCCGTGGCACGGCTATAATTACGAGGACGCCGTCGTCATGAGCGAAAAGATGATTCGTGCCGACGAATACACCAGCGTGCATGTTTATGAAAAGGAGATCGAGGCTAGAGAGCTTAAAGACGGCGTGGAGGAGATCACTCGCGACATCCCTAATATCAAAGAGGAGGAGCTTACCCACCTCGATGATAGCGGTATCGTAAAGATCGGTACTCACGTCAAACCGGGCATGATCTTGGTAGGCAAGGTAACTCCGAAGGGCGAGGTCAAGCCGACGCCTGAAGAGAGGCTTTTACGCGCGATCTTCGGCGAGAAGGCGGGACATGTGGTAAATAAATCTCTTTACGCTACCGCTTCGATGGAAGGCGTGGTAATCGACGTTAAAATTTTTACCAAAAAGGGCTATGAGAAGGATCCGCGCACGAACAAAGCCTATGAGGATGAAAAAACCGAGCTCGAAAGGGAGCATCACGACAGGCTTTTGATGCTCGATCGCGAGGAGATGCTAAAGGTAGTGGCGCTTCTTTCTAAAAGCGCTTTGCAAAGCGATCAAGGCCTAAATAAAAAAGATTATAAAAAGGGCGATAAGGTTAGAAAAGAGGAGCTTGAAAGCTCCAACCGCTTTACGTTAAATTCCTTCGTCAAGGCTTATTCTAAAGCTGTTCAGAAGGAATACGAGGAGCTAAAAAATCACTTCCAAAACGAAAAGCGCAAGCTCAAAGAGGAACATGACGAAAAGATCGAAATTTTAGAAAAAGACGATATCTTGCCAAGCGGTGTCGTTAAGCTCGTAAAGGTCTATATCGCGACTAAGCGCAAGCTAAAAGTGGGCGATAAGATGGCGGGTCGCCACGGAAATAAGGGTATCGTTTCAAATATCGTCCCTGAAGTCGATATGCCGTATCTTCCTAGCGGACAGCGCGTGGATATCGTGCTAAATCCTCTCGGCGTTCCAAGCCGTATGAATATCGGTCAGATAATGGAGAGCCACTTAGGTCTTGTGGGCTGGCGCTTAGGAGAGCAGATCGCTAAAATTTTAGAAGAGAAAACGGGCGAATGGATAAAAACCCTTCGCGCCAAAATGATTGAGATCGCAGGCGTTTCCAAACTAATGCAGGCTAAAAAAACGCTTGAAAAGATCAGCGACGAAGATCTTTT
>CAUUQJ010000198.1:0-3718 GCA_963547085.1 uncultured Campylobacter sp.
TTTAAAATTTCACGCGGCCGCGAAATTTGCTGTGCGTTATGCCGTATCGCGCATCGTCGCGAGCCAAATTACGCGCTGCTGCGGAATTAAAGTTTTGCATGCCCGCTGCTACCACTCGGGCGCCGTATGCCTGGCGGCTCCGTTTTGCGATCAGTTCGCGCCGTATTTGTTGCGGCAGTTACGCGCGTCGCCGTCGCAGTGCGAGATTCCGCGTCGAGCTATATTTTAGAGCTTTGATTTGCAGCGAGATTTTACGGCGCGCAATGGTGCTAAATTCCATTCTGCGTGAGATTTTGGAATTTTAAAATTCCCTTTCGCGGTATAATTGTATGAAATGCAAAATTTGCAGGATTTTAATAAAGGAATTTTAAAATTTATGCGGCGCGGCTTTGTGGCGCGCCCGCAAGAAAGGAGCGATCATGGACAAGCTGGATAAAGAGGAGCTTGCAGAGGCGTTTGTCGCTAGGCTCAGGGCTTTAGCACGTAGCGGCGGCACCGATCTGCGCGAGCTTGATCGCGAGTTTTACGGATTTAGCGTGAGGCTTGGCGTGCGTTACGACTTTGCCGGCAAGTTTAGCGTCTCGCAGATAAGTGGCGGCGAGCGCGCGCAGACGCATTTCGCAGATATCGCGCAGTTCGAGGCTCATGCGCGCGAGTGCCTACGCGCGGCAAGCACTGATGCGGAGCTAAGCGAGACCTTTATGCTACGCCTGCGTGCAGATCCCCAAAAAGCCGCTACGAATGCGGATCAGATCATAAAATTTCACGATTTTAAGCCCTTTAGCGTTCAGCTGCGTTGCGAGCATTGCGGCGGATCGGGCAGGAGGCGCTGCAAAGCCTGCGAAGGTGCGGGCAAGGCGCCGTGCGCTAACTGCGGCGGGCGCGGGCGCTTGATCTGCCCCGCTTGCAAGGGCGCCGGCGGCTATAGCCGCGCGGCATTAAGCTCTACGGACGCTCATGCGCGCAGCCTTTCTGGAGGCGACTCTGCAGGCTCTGCGTCAAATTCTATGGGCTATCGCTTCATTCCCTGCGCTAGCTGCGGCGGTAGCGGCTCGCGCATTTGTCCCGCTTGCGGCGGTGCAGGCAGATTGCGCTGCGAAAAGTGCGGTGGTGCGGGCGATTTTCGCTGCGAGCACTGCGATGGGCGCGGGTATTTCACTCGCACCGGCAAAATATCCGTTTATGCTCGCCCGAGCATCAGCATAGGCGCTAGCTCGCAGGTTTTTGGGCGCGAGCTGCTGGAGTTTTTATGCAGCAAGGGCGTAGGTTTTGCAGCGCGCAGACTTTTGTTTCGTATAAGCTCGCTGCGAGCGGTGCAGGGCGGCTGCGAAGCGGTATTTAGCGCGGAGGAGGAGTTTTTGCGCTTGAGTTTTGCCGTCTGCGGCAAGGCTTACGATGCGGCGTGCTTTGGTGGCGCGACATTCGTAAGGCCCAACTTTTTTGACGAAGTTTTTGCGTCGGAGCTTGCGGCGGCACGTGGTGCACCCGCTAGACTAGGGCGGGACGATGCGCAAAGCCTTTTTGCGCTATTTCGCGCGAAGCCTGCGCTGGATGCGGCGATGCGCCTAGCTAGTGCTAAGCTGCGCGGCGAGACGCTAAATCTCGAGCAGTTACGCGGCGCGGACGGACATTTTAACTTTGCAAATTCTGCCCGCAGCGCGGCTGATCGCGACGCTTTGAGCCTTGCGAAAGACGCTTCTCGCAAAGAAAATCTCGAGGGCGGCGCGAGCGTAAAATTTGCGGGCACGAAATTCGCGAGCGCTCCGGCAAATTCTATGGGCGCGGAAGATAATCGCCTGGGGTTGCGCGGAGAGCAAGGCAGGTTCGCAGGCGGAGTGAGCGGTGGCATAAAATTTACAGGGGCGGATCTTTCGGGAGAGAATTTTGCCGGCGATTTTGAGACTAGGCAGCAAAGCGACGAAGCTCTCGCGCAGAATGGACCTAATTTCGCCGGCTCGCAAGAGGGCTTAGGTGGCACTTTTGATCGCGCCGCGGAGGATCTTTGCGAATTACGCGGCGAGCAGGATTACCGAGATTTAAGCGCCTTGGGTGCTGAAAATTCCACAAATTCCATAGACTCCGCCGCAATAAATTCCAAAAATCTTGCCGCTGCAAAATTTAAAAATCGCGCGAATACGCAAAGCCCTGCCTCGTCAAATTCTAAAATTTCGCCCTTTGCACGATTAAAGAAATTATTTTTCCCGCATTCTTTACGCGAGGATTGCGCTCAGAGCTTTGCCGCGGCGATTATGCGCGTTTGCGAGGGCTTTATTTCGCAGCAATGCGCTCGCGATTTGGGCAGCGCGATGGCTGGGGCGCTTGGCGTGCTAAGCCCACGCTATGACCGCGCGGTGTGGTGCATAGGCGGAGGCGCGCTCATCGCAGCGGCTACACTAGCGTGCGAGGGCTGCTTCGAGATGATCTTTGCGGAGCATTATTTTTGGGCACTTGCGTGCGGCGCGGTGATCGCTGCTGCGGGGCTGTTAGGCGGAGGAGTGCTGTGGCTGGCAAGCGTAGTGCGGTGTGCCGTAAAAGCTCGTAAAATTCCGCGAGAGTATCGCTGCGGCAGGGGCGGCGCGGCGTTTGCTAGCTTTTGCAAAGCTCTGCTCTGCGCCGTTTTAGCTAGCGTAATCTACGGAGGCGCGGCAAATACGGGCTACGTGCCGAAAACCGGCGCGGCAGGGCTGCTGCGAGGGTGGATGCCTGCATTTTTTGAGGATGAAAATTCCGCTTCTGCGAGTGATGGCATAAATTCTGCAGACGAAAATTCTACGAGCGCAAGCTCTAGCGGCTCTGAAAGCCCTGCTTCAAATTCCGCTTCCGGGGCGACTAAGGATTCCGCTGCGATGCAAAAGGATAAAATTTTATATATCCAAAAAAGCATCGGAGTCAAGCAGGACGGGATTTTTGGCGCACGCACTCTAAAAAAGGCGAGAGAGGTTTTGGATCAAAACCTAAGCGGCGTAGATGAAATTTACGAGGCGCTAAAAAGCAAAGAGCAGGCGAGAACGAACCCGAACTCTAGCGATCAAACTGCGCCTTAGGCTTAGCGGACGATCTTAAAAAACCAAAAAGGACGAAAATGAAAAATAAAATTTTAATTCTAGCGCTTATCGCGACGTTTGCTGCAAATTTCGCGCTTGCCGAAAATTTTGAAATCACCGCAGACGATATAAGCCGGGCTACAAAATCCTGCGATAAGGGCGATATGAAGTCGTGCGGGGCGTTGGCGCAGGTTTACAATTATGGCTGGGGCGTGCCGCAAGATCTGCTAAAGGCTGCGCCGTTATACGTCAAAGCTTGCAAAGGCGGCGATGTGGAGTCGTGCGTAAATTTAGGCATTTTGTATCAAAGCGGAGAGGGGATGCCGCGCGATGAGGCGAAGGCGGCGGAGCTGTTCGACAAAGCCTGCGATGACGGGCACGCGATAGGCTGCAGTAATGCAGGCTCTGCGTATATGGGAGGCAGAGGCGTGCGCAAAGACGCTATAAAGGGCGTAGGTTACTATGTGCGCGGTTGCGATATGGATATCGCGGACAGCTGGCTCGCGTGCTTAAATTTAGCGCGTCTTTACGAGGGCATAGATAATGTTAAAGCCGTAGAATACTACAAAAAGGCCTGCGAGCTAGGCGGCAAGGATAGATTTATGAGCTCGGTAGCGGAGCATGAAAGGGCATGGCAAAGCTCATGCGAAAGCTACGAAAGGCTTAAATAGCCG
>CAUUQJ010000199.1:0-3715 GCA_963547085.1 uncultured Campylobacter sp.
CGGCGGTACTGCTTGCGCTACACGAGAGCTCGCCGCGCAGCGTGCGAATGCTAGCTGCGCTAAATAGGCAGCTCAAGGAGGGCGGCGCGGAAAATTTCGGCGAGCGCGACGACGTTTCAAACAGCGACAAAATTCCGAGCGGCAGTGAAATTTTAAATGGCGGATAGCAAAATGATGAAATTTTGGGCAGCAAAATTTCAGTCCAACCGCAAGGCGATAAAATTCTTGCCTGCAGAACAAAGCGCGACGCGGCGAATGAAATTTTAAGCGGCGAAATTCCAAAGGGCGCGGAGACTTCACTCCCCCCAAGCCTCCGTGACGACGAGATTGCGAGCGATGAAATTTTAGACGGCGAAGGGCGCCAAGCGCACGATGCAGAGATTTATAACGACGAAAATTTTTGCGTCCAAAGCGACGAGGATTTTCTTGCCGCATATGGCGCGAAGGCGCGCAGAGATGAAATTTCAGATGATTTTAAAACCGACAATAATACAGCTACAAGCGGCGATGAAATTTCGGACGACCTAGTATCCGATGTCCAAGCAGCACGACCAGCAGACACTCAAGCCGCGACCGCGCAATCCATGCTAGAGCATGTCGCGACCGAGCAGTCCATAGCCGAGCAAGCCGCGCAACAAAATTTAAGCACCCGATACGTAGATACGCAATCCACAGCAGTTCAAGCTTCAGACGTTCGAAGCGCAGATTTGCAACCCGTAGCCCCCCAAACTCAAGACGCAGGTGCGCAACCCGCAACAATCCAAACTTCAAGCCAAGTAGCGAGCGCGCAAGCCGCGACTACCCAAACTTTGAGCGCACAAGCTACGGGCGCGCAGCCTGCATGCGATCAAACCGAAAAGCTTCAGATAGTAGTAGCCGCGCGGATCGCAACTACAGAGCCTACGATCGCTCAAAATGCAAGCGATGCCAAGGCTGTTCAAGACGCGTTCGCCGCACCGATGGGCGCTTTGCGGCGCGATTGTGCCGCGCAACCTACGCATCATCAAACTGAAACTATCCAGACCGCAGCCGCCCAAGCTACAATCGCTCAAATTGCAAGCGATGCCGAAACTGTCCATGCCGCCGAGGCCGTCAGGAGCGCAGCCGTCACGCAGATGAGCGGTGCTGCGATTTTACGCACGCTGAAATTTGTCGAAATTCTAAACTACCTGCAAAAGCTAAGCGCGAAAAAAACGAGTTTCCCGGCGCAAATTTACCCGCTGAGCGACATTTCGGGCTGGCTTGCTTCGCTTCCTTTTGAGCCCACGCGCGATCAATTAAGCGCGATAAAGGACATCGCTAACGATCTGCAAAGCCCTCTGGCGCGCCGCCGCGTCGTCATGGGCGACGTAGGCAGCGGCAAGACGCTCGTCATCCTCGCGAGCGCGGCGATGAATTACCCGCGCATCAGCTATCTGATGGCGCCTACGAGCATCCTAGCCGAGCAGATTTACGCCGAGGCGCGCCGTCTGCTGCCGCCGCAGATTAAGGTCCTGCTCGTAAAAAGCGGCGATCGCGAGCCGAATTTCGCAGGCGCGCACCTTATTATCGGCACTCACGCCCTGCTCTACCACGAGCTCGCGCCGTCAAATCTTATAATGGTCGATGAGCAGCACCGCTTCGGCTCCAACCAGCGCGAAAAGATCGCGCGCCTAACGGGAAGCGGCGAGTTTCGCGCGCATTTCATTCAATTTAGCGCCACGCCGATACCGCGCACGCTAAGCATGATCCAGTCCGAGCTTGTGAACTTTAGCTTTTTAAAACAGCTGCCGTTTGAAAAACAGATCAAAACCAAAATCTTGCAAAATGACGGATTTGCGGGCTTTATGCAGGATCTGCGCCGCGAGCTCGCCACGGACAATCAAGCAATTATCGTCTATCCGCTCGTGCAGCAAAGCGAAAGCTCGGTCTATCAAAGTCTTGAGGAGGCGGCGCCGTTTTGGAAGGCTCAGTTTGCGGACGTGATGATTACCCACGGCAGCGACAAGGACAAAGAGGAGGTCCTGCGCCGCTTCCGCGACGAGGGGCGGCTGCTGATAACCACGACGATCGTCGAAGTGGGCATCTCGCTGCCGCGGCTTAGCGTCATCCTAATCGTGGGTGCCGAGCGGATGGGGCTCGCGTCGCTTCATCAGCTGCGCGGACGCGTCGGACGCAAAGGCCAGGCAGGGCGCTGCTACCTCTACACCAAGCTCAAATCTCCACCGCAACGCCTGCGTGAGTTCGCAGCGACGCTGGATGGATTTAAGGTCGCAAATATCGATCTGAAAAACCGCCAAGGAGGCGATCTACTGGGCGGCTCGGTGCAGCACGGCGCGATGTTTGCGTGGTACGATTACGAAGAGGACGTGACGGCGGCGGCAAAACAGCGACTTAAAGACATAGGACGAGGTGCATGAAATTCTACGAGATGCGATAGAATTTAAACGTAATTTTAGCCGCGGCAAAATTTTACGAAGCGAATGCGATTATAAGGTAACGGGCGATCTGATATAAAATTTGAAATTTCACGGCGCAGATTGCATCGGATAAAATTTAGAGCTTTACCAAGCGTCGTTTGCTTTTAATTTCTAAAATTTATGCAACTTAAAGTCCAAAAAAGGAGAACAAAATGGCTTACGTGACCTACGACAAGGCAAAATGGCACTGGGGCGCGAAAAATGCGCCGACGGACATCCCGCATGAAAACGGCGCGACGCACATCGCGTTTTTCTTCCGCTGGTGCATGGAGCGCAAGCTCTATTCCAAGGACTTCACGGCGGATTTCGCAGACGATATAGCGCGGATGGACGATAGCTTTGATTACCGCGGGTATTTTTTTGGCGCCATGGACGGCGTGCTGAGCAGCGACGAGCTAAACACCGCGGGCAAGGCCTTCGCAAATGCCTACTACACCACGGACCGCACGAAATTTGCCAAAACGCACGGCTGGTATTTGCAAGATTACGACGATTTCGTCGCGCGCAAATTCGGCGATAAAAACTTCGACAACGCCTATTTTTACATAGAAAACTCGCCGCAAAATTACGCCGAGATCAAAGAGATCATCGATCGCCGCTACGAGGAATTCTTGAGCTTCAAGGCGGCGAAGTAGAAATTTTGCCGCCGAGCTTAGCCGGTTTAAAATAGGCGCCTAAGCTGAAACGGCGCGTGATCTGCGCCGCGGTAAAATTTAAAATTTTACGCAATGCGTTAAATTTTGCGTAGCACTTTAAATTTACGAAGCGTGCGGCGAGCTGGCGCGACGCGCTTCAAATTAAATTTAAAATCCAACCGCTTCGTAGCGCGGGATATATTAAACCCAGCGGCGCGCTGTTTTTATAAACCTGGCGCTGTATTTGCAAGCTCTCAGCATGCAATATTAGCAGCCGTTACGCCGATCGTCGCGCCGCAAATTTTATAAATGCCGATCATCTAAAACAATTCTCAAAGATCGCGCAATCCGCATTTTAAGAATAAATTTGAAATTTTAAAATCATCGCGGCGCGCGATATAAATAAGCAGAACCGATGCGTTGCTGCGAGCGGCAGGGCTTAAAATTTAGGTAAATTTAACTATAATCGCCGCAAAAATTTGAAAATTTTAAAATTTCACAAAGGATTTTATCGATGATCAAGGCACTTCGCGGTATGAACGATATTTCAGGCGAGCAGGCGCGCATCTACTCGCAAATTTTAAACGTGTGCGAGCGCGTGGCGCGCAATTACGGCTTTTG
>CAUUQJ010000200.1:0-3709 GCA_963547085.1 uncultured Campylobacter sp.
GAGCTACGCCGTGCCACACTAAATTTACCGCTAAGCCGCATTAAATTTTATGTAAAAATTTTGCTGCTAAGCTACGACAAATTTAGATCAAAATTTCGCTAGCATGCCTATCTGTGGTAATTTTTTACGAATTTTTCTATGCGCTCAAAGCCGCGTTTTAGATTTTCCATAGAGCACGCAAAGCTTATGCGGAAGTGCCCATCCATGCCAAATCCGCTTCCTGGCACCGTGGCTACGAGCCCTTTATCTAGCAGCTGCATGCAGAATTTCATACTATCAGGTTCTACCTGGGAGCAATCTATGAAGAAATAAAATGCGCCATCTGGTTTTACGACACTAAGCCCTGGGATCGCGCCTATCGCGTCTGCGCCAAAATCGCGCCTGCGCTCGTATTCGCGCCTCATCTCCTCGATATAATCATCCGCCTCGCCTCGCAGCACCGGCATAGCGCCTGCCTGGACGATGCTTGCTACATTGCTGACGCTTTGGCTTTGCAGGCTGATCATCGCCTTATTTAGCTCATCGATAGCACAGGCGGTGTAGCCGAAGCGCCAGCCGGGCATCGCGCCGCATTTGCTTAGCCCGTTGATCGTCACGGTGCGCCCGAACATATCCTCGCTGATGCTTGCTGCGGCTATGAAGCTCTTGCCAAAGACAATTTTTTCGTAAATTTCATCGGCAATTACTAAAATATCCGTGCCTTTTAGTACTTCCGCAAGCTCTTGTAGCTCCTGGCGCGAATATACGGCGCCTGCGGGGTTGCTCGGGTTGAAAAGGCACAGCGCCTTCGTGCGCGGCGTGATCGCGGCTTTGAGCTGCGAGGCGGTGATTTTGTATCGGTTTTCTGCCTTTGTGTTTACGATGATGGGCTTGCTGCCACAGAATTTTACGATTTCGGGGTAGGTGACCCAATAAGGCGCCGGTATTATGACCTCATCGCCTTCGTTTAAGATGCAGTTAAAGGCGTTAAATAGCGAGTGTTTGGCGCCTACGTTGGTGATAATCTGATCAGGTCTGTAGTTTAGAGCATTATCGCGCTTTAGCTTCTGCGCGATTAAATTTAAAATTTCAGGCGTGCCGGCAACAGGCGTATATTTTCCGCAGCCCTTAGCCATAGCCTCTATGACAGCTTTTTTGGCAACCTCTGTGGTATCGAAATCAGGCTCGCCTGCGCTTAGGATTACGACGTCTTGCCCCTGGGCTTTCATCTGTTTGGCTTTGGTGCTGATTGCGATTGTTAGGCTTTCACCGAGCTTGCTTACGCGACTTGAAAGTGTTAATTTCATTGATGCTCCTTGGATTGGTTTAGACAATTTAAAATTTGATTTTTGACGCTAAAAGCCCTGCCGCTACTTGGGTCTTGGTCGTAGATATCGTCGATTTTATAATCTCCTCCGCTACGGATGAGTTTGTAGATTATCGTCTGCGCGCCGTAGGGGCAGGTCTGTGTCACTACAACGGTATCGCGCTGCCCTAGCTCAAAGTCATATTTCGCGTCGTCGCAGACATCCTGACCGCCGATTATCGGATCGTAGTCCAAGCAGCCTACCTCACCTTCGCCAGCAGATGCTTCATCCTGCATAAGCACGGATTTGAAAGAAGCTGATAGGGCATTTTTGTGATCGCCAAAATAGGTGTCCTTGATGTATAGACTTTTTACTAGGCTTATTCTGGCGTCGTCCGCGGAATTTTTCGCGCTATTAGCATCGCTGCCGCTTGCCGACAAAATAGCACAAATTATAAAAAATAGAGCTTTTTTCACTTTAACCCTCTTATTTTAATGATTTTAGATACTCTTCGTAGAATTTATTTAGATCCTCATCCATTGCGGAGATATCTTTTCTGCCACTGCAGATGCAATCTTCCAAAATTTCGATACGTTTGATGAGATATTTGATAAGCTCCTGGCTGATATCGGGAATTTTATTATGCGCCAAAGGATCGCTCTCACAGCCACCTAAAATTCTAGCCGGTACGCCCACGGCGGTGCAGTTTGGCGCGACATCCTTTACGACGACGGAATTTGCGCCGATTTTGGAATTTTCGCCGATGGTGATGTTGCCTAATACTTTGGCTCCCGCGCCCACTACGACGCCGTTTTGCAGCGTCGGATGGCGCTTGCCGTGCTCTAAGCTCACGCCGCCGAGAGTGACGCCCTGATAGATCAGACAGTTATCGCCGATGATCGCCGTTTCTCCAATGACAAGCCCCGTGGCGTGGTCAAAAAACACGCCCGAGCCGATACGTGCGCCAGGGTTTATATCTACGGCGGTGATTATGCGGCTAAGTCCGCTGATAGCGCGAGCTATAAGCTTAAAACCTCGCTCGTAGAAAAAATGCGCGAAACGATAATTTATTAGCGCCCAGACGCCTGGATAGCAGAAAAATATCTCAAATACGCTGTTGCATGCGGGGTCTTGACGCATCGGCTCGGTAAAGTCCTGTTTTAAAATTTGCCAAAAACTCATTTGATCGTCTTTAAGTAGCTATTGTCGTTTAAAAACAGATATAGCTCGCCCAGGATATGCTTTTTCTCTTTATCTCCGATAAGATTTGATTTTTCGACGCGCTCGTTTAGGCTTTCGCGAATATCTACTACGTCGTAGTCCATATCCTCCAAGATGTCGATGACCGATTGAGATTCGATAAAATCCTTGATCTCAAAGCCGCCGTCATCCTTTAAGATCACGGTCGCTTCGGTGGGGTGCGCAAAGAGGTTGTGGCTCATGCCAAGCACCTCCTGATAGGCTCCGACAAGAAAAAAGCCCAAAAAATACTCCTCTTTTTCGGGATCAAAATCGTGCAAAAATAGTGGATTTTTTTGGCTGTCGAATTCTATCTCGCCGTCGCTATCGCAGGTGATATCCCAGATCGACGCCGATAGCGTGGCGCGCTCGTCCAGCCTCTCTAGCGGCATGATCGGGAAGTGCTGCTTGATGCCCCAAAAATCGGGCAGGCTTTGAAAGATCGAGAAATTTACCAAATAGCGCTCTTGAGCGTTGCCTAGGGAGTTTAAGAAATTGCTGTATTCTTGCTTGTTGCCTAAAATTCCATACGCCTTTCGCATTATTAGATGAACCAAAATTTCGCCGTTTGAGCGGTCGATCAGATCGACGTATCCTAGATCAAAAAGGGTAAGCACGCTCTCCATGTGCGACATAGCGTCGTGCAGATACTCTAGCGCGTTGGAGGGCTTTAGAGTTTTATACAGATCGTATAGCTCGGCGACTACCGGCGGATTATCCTTTTTTAGGGCGAGCTTTTCTTCTGTGTATTCTTGGGTAAAAAGCTCCAAAATCGGCGCCACAAGGACCGCGTGACTGGCGGCTACGTATCTGCCGCTCTCGATAAAGATATCCGGCTCGGCCTCTTTTTTATCCTCTGCGATCGATTTTAGCAGGAAAACCACGTCGTTGGCGTATTCTTTTAGCGTATAGTTGCGGCTGGAGCTTTCTTTGGCTTGGGAGTATTCGATAGCGAGCCCTCCGCCTAAATTTATGGATTTTAAATTTTTCGCACCCATTTTGCGAAGCTCGGTGTAGATATTACCCGCTTCGATGAGGGCCTTTTTGAGCGGATGGATCTCTGTAATCTGCGAGCCGATATGAAAATGGATCATCGTAAACTGCTCGATGAGATCGTTTTTCTTGAGTAAGCTTATCGCCTCTATAAGCTCGGTCGAGGTAAGACCGAATTTGGAATTTATCCC
>CAUUQJ010000201.1:0-3702 GCA_963547085.1 uncultured Campylobacter sp.
CGAAAATTTTAATCTCGCCGCTTTGCGGGCGCTTTAAAAATATGAGCGTTTTCATTAACGTCGTTTTGCCGCTGCCGCTGCCGCCTAAAAAGCCGTAAATTTCGCCCTTTTTGACGCTAAAGCTCACGCAATCGTGCATAATGCGCGATCCGTACGCGGTAGTAACGTCGCGCGCGACTATGATTTTAGAAGTTTCGCTAGACTGCGCTTGCTCGCTCATAGCCCGATTTCCGAAAACAAAACCGCAAATACCGCGTCGATCGCAATGACCCAAAATATCGCATTTACGACGCTAATGGTAGTGTATTCGCCGATGCTTTGGGTATTTCCTTTGACCTCAAAACCCCGCATACAGCCGATGATAGCGATGAATGCCCCGAAAAACGGCGCTTTAATCACACCTACTAAAAAATGCCTAAGCTCTACAGAAGCCTTAAATCTATCCAAATAATCGCTAAAGGCTATGTCTAAATACGCGTCACACACGATCATCTGAGCAAAAATACTTACCGAATCTGCGATAAAAATGACTAGCGGCATGATTAGTACCATCGCGATAATGCGCGGCATCGCAAGAAAATAAAACGGATCAAAGCCCATCGTCCTCATCGCATCGATCTCTTCGGTGATCTTCATCACGCCGATCTGCGCCGTAAAGCTCGAAGCCGAGCGACCCGCGATAACGATAGCGGCGATTAGAGGTGCTACCTCACGGAGCGTCAAAGCACCCATTATATCGATGATATAGATGCTGGCGCCAAATTTAGAAAGCATATCAGAGCCTATGTAAGCAAGCACGATACCGATCAAAAACGCCGTCAATGAGACTATGAAAAGCGCGTCTATGCCGCTATCTTTGATGAAATTTACGGTTTCTTTGAAGCGGAATTTCATCGGATGAATTACAAAAGCCGCGAGTTTGGAAAAAAACTCGCCTAAAAAGCTTGCAAGGCTTAGCAAGCCTAGAATTCCAAGATGGCAATAAAGTCCGATCTGCGCTAAAAAATTTAGCCTGCGAGATTCGGGTACGTAGCTAAAATCGATCGTTTTATCATCCATAAAGCTTAAAATTTTGGCGGCTTTACAGCTATCCTCCACAAGGCTAACCCGCTTGCCGGCAAGGGCGTTTTTGATCATCAGCGCCATGAAATAGTCTAAATTTGAAATTTCGCTTAAGCTTAGCTCCAGCTCGTTTAGATTTTTTACCGCTTTTTTTAGTGCAAGCAGCTGCGATCGCGAGCTTTTGTAGTTCCACTGCCCGCGTAGCGATAAGGTATTTTTCCCGCCCGAGCTTTCGAGCGAAAAGGCTAAATTCCGCAAAAATTTCTCTCCAAAATCAAAAAATAGGGGAAATTATAATATAATCAACCTTGGCATTTTATAAAATTTAATGGAGATTTATGCTCAGAGGCTTTTTTACAAATAGCGCAGGCACGCTGGTTTCGCGAGTTTTAGGTTTCGTGCGCGACCTGCTTACCGCATCGGTTTTGGGCGCGGGGATTTATAGTGATCTATTTTTCGTAGCGTTTAAACTACCCAATCTTTTCCGCAGACTATTCGGCGAGGGAGCCTTTACGCAGGCGTTTTTGCCTAGCTTTACCGCCGCGCGCAAAAAAGGAATTTTTGCCGCAGCGGTACTTATTAAATTTAGCATTTTCATCGCGCTTTTAACGGCGCTCGTGCTACTTGCCGCACCCGTTTTTACTAAAGTTTTGGCATACGGATTTAGCGTCGAGCAGATCGGTCTTGCGGTGCCGTACGTGCGGATAAATTTTTTCTACCTTACATTTATCTTCGTCGTTACGCTCTTTGCCTCGCTGCTTCAGTATCGCGACCACTTCGCTACGACGGCGTTTTCGACTGCGCTTTTAAATTTGGCGATGATCGCGGCGCTTCTGCTAGCTCGCGGTAAGGACGGCGCCACGGCGGTGCTCTATCTTAGCTTCGGCGTCGTAGCGGGCGGACTTTTACAGCTTGCGGTGCACGTTTATGCGCTGAAGTTCACCGGTATGCTACGCGTCTTAGCTGGCGGCTTTGCGCGGCTTGCGCGGGGTGATAAGCCGCAAACGCAGGGCTTTTATAAAAATTTTTTCGCGGGCGTGCTCGGCGCGTCGGCACTTCAGCTAAGCTCGTTTATAGATACTTTTTTTGCGAGCTTCCTTGCTAGCGGCAGTATCAGTTATCTCTACTACGCCAACCGCATATTTCAGCTGCCGCTTGCGCTTTTTGCGATCGCGCTTAGCACGGCAATCTTTCCGCGAATGAGCAAATTCGTAAAAGCTCACGACGACGCGCAGGCTCTGGCGCTTGTCGAGCGAGGATTTTACTTCCTTTTGGCGCTGCTCGGGCTCTCTGCGATAGGCGGCGTGATGCTGCGAAACGAGATCACGCAGCTGCTATTTGAGCGCGGAGAATTTACCCGTCAAAATTCCATCGAATGCGCCGCGGTTCTCGGCGCGTATATGGTAGGGCTCGTGCCGTTTGGACTGTCTAGGATTTTTTCGCACTGGTTGTATGCGAATATGAAGCAGAAGCTAAGCGCGAAAATTTCAATCTGGTGCGTCTTTATAAACGTCGCTTTGTGCGCGCTGTTTTTTAAACCCTTCGGTGCGGTGGGGCTTGCGTTTGCAAGCACGATAACGGGGGCGTTTCTGCTCGGCTTTAACCTCTATTTTTTTGGATTTAATAACTTTTTGGCTATAATCCGCGCAAAAAAAATTATTGCGATCGCGGCGCTTTGTGCGGGCGAAGCGGCGATTTTATACATTTTAAAAGGCTTGTATTATGGTAATTTATGATAGTTTGAGCAAAAAAAAGCTCCCATTTAAGCCCATTAGCGAGGGGCTAGCACGCATTTACGCCTGCGGCCCGACAGTTTATGACGACGCGCATTTGGGGCACGCAAAAAGTGCCGTAAGCTTCGATCTGCTGCGCCGCGTGCTGCAAGCGGAGGGCTATGAGGTTAAATTTGCGCGAAATTTCACCGACATCGACGATAAAATTTTAAAAAAGATGGCGCAGAGTGGCAAAAGCCTGGAGGAGATCACGGAGCTTTATACCCGCAGATATTTGCAGGATATGAGCGCGCTAAACGTCGCGGACGCGAGCATTTCGCCCAAGGCGACCGAAAATATCGCCACGATCTGCGAGCTCATATCTTCACTTCTTCAAAAAGGCTTTGCCTACGAGATCGTGGGTGACGGCATCTACTTCGACACGCGCAAGGACAGGGATTATCTAAGTCTTAGCGGCAAAAAAGAGGGCGCCGGCAAAAACATCGCCCGCGTCGCCTCAAACGATGCCAAGCACGACGAGAAGGACTTCGTGCTGTGGAAATTTGACGAGAATTGGTTTGATAGCCCGTTTGGCAAAGGGCGCCCCGGCTGGCACAGCGAGTGCGTCGCGATGATTTTGGCGCACCTTGATAGCGGCGATCCGCATTTTTGCATCGACATTCACGCAGGCGGCGCCGATCTACTCTTCCCGCATCACGAAAACGAAGCCGCGCAGTGCCGCTGCGCCCGCCATAGAGCACTAAGTAAATACTGGCTTCACAACGGCTTCGTGCAGGTGAATAACGAAAAGATGAGCAAGAGCCTCGGCAACTCCTTTTTTGTAGGAGACGCTCTAAAAATCGCACCCGGCGAGGCGCTGAGATTTTATCTCTTAAGCTCGCATTACAGGGCAAATTTTAATTATTCG
>CAUUQJ010000202.1:0-3683 GCA_963547085.1 uncultured Campylobacter sp.
TCACGCGCCGTGGAGCGATAGCTATGAGTCGATGATCTACATCGGCTGGTCGGCGGCGCTTGCGGGGATCATATTTTTTAGAAAGTCCCTACTTACGCTAAGCGCGAGCTGCTTACTAGCTAGCATCGTGATGCTAGTAGCGCATATGAGCTTCGTAAATCCGCAGATTACCAATCTCGTGCCGGTGCTAAAGTCCTATTGGCTTAGCATCCACGTCTCGGTTATCACGGCTAGCTACGGATTTTTAGGACTTAGCTGTCTGCTTGGGCTTTTGGCTCTTGTTTTGATGGCGCTTAAAAATAGCGCCAATCGCGAGCGGCTTAACGCTCAGATCAGATATATAACGGCGATCAACGAGATCAGCCTCATCGTGGGGCTTTCGATGCTGACGCTCGGAAATTTCTTCGGCGGCGTGTGGGCGAATGAGAGCTGGGGGCGATACTGGGGCTGGGATAGCAAAGAGACCTGGTCGTATGTCTCGATCATCGTCTATGCGATCGTGCTGCATCTAAAGCTTATCCCGAAGTTCAGCTCGATCTATGTTTATTGCGTGAGCTCGACGCTTGCGTATAGCTCGATCATAATGACCTATTTCGGCGTAAATTTCTACCTCACCGGCATGCACTCTTACGCCGCGGGCGATGCGCCGCAGATACCCGCGCCGTTTTATTGTATAATAGCGGCGGTATTTTTAATAATAGCTCTTGCTTTCAGAGGCAGGAACGTAAAAACGATATGAAGGAGTAAATTTGAAAAAATTTCTAATAGCGCTGGTTTTGGCTGCCGCGGCAAACGCGGGCTTTATCAGCGAGGGCATTCAAGCTCAGCAAAGCGGCGATCATAAAAAACTCGCAGAAATTTACGAGCGAGCGTGCGGTTTGGAAAATAAAGCTTCGGGCTGCTATAATCTAGCCGTTTTGTATTTTGAGGGCACCGGCAACGTAGAGAAAAATTTCGAAAAAGCGATCAGCCTCTACGAGAAGGCGTGTAGCGCTAAATTTGCGCTTGCGTGCAACAATCTAGGCTATATCTACGAAAGCGGCAACGGCGCGGATCAAAATTTTACCAAAGCCGCGGCTTATTACGAAAAAGCCTGCAAAGATAACGAAGGCTGCACCTCGCTCGGGCTTTTATACGCAAACGGCGCGGGGCTTGCAAAGGACGTCGCCAAGGCGGCGAGCCTTTATGAGAAGGCCTGCACCTACGGCGATATGATGGGCTGCAACAACCTGGGTTATCTGTATCTGAAGGGCGAAGGCGTGCAGCAAAGCTTCGCAAAGGCTAAAATTTTTTACGAAAAAGCCTGCGGCGGCGACATCGGCATCGGCTGCAACAATCTAGGTTATCTATACGCCTTCGGGCAGGGAGTAGACCAGGATTATAAGCAAGCAAAGCAGCAGTATGAAAAGGCGTGCAACCTCGGCCACTTCGACGGCTGCAATAACCTAGCCATAATGTATGCCGAGGGCAAGGGTGTGAAGTCCGATAACGCCAAAGCAAAAGAGTTTTTCAAAAAAAGCTGCGACGGCGGCATCAAGATGGGATGCGAGAATTTGGAATTTTTAAACTCGATTAGTAAGTAAATTTAAAACATCAAATTTTTAAGGAGATAGTATGATTTTACGTTCGTTTTTAGCTTCGGCTGCGCTCGTCGCGCTCGTTTGCGGCGCCTCCATGGACGGGGCCAATAAACCGGCAAAGCCTATGTTTCAAAGCGTGGATCCTAGCAAGGCTACGCTTGTAGGAAGCGGCGAGGGCAAAGAATACTGCGCCGTTTGCGGAATGAATTTGGTTAAATTTTATAAAACTAATCACGTTTGGAACGGCAAGCAAGTAGCTTCCCTGCACTGCTTGTACGAGATTACGGAGGGAAAAATTCCAAGCGATGCGCAGGTAGTAGATACGAAAAATCTAAATTTGATCGACGTAAATAAAGCCTTTTACGTCGTGGGCAGCAAGGTCAAAGGCACGATGACGCGTAATAGCAAATACGCCTTCTCAACCGAAGCCGATGCGAAAGAATTCCAAGCCGAAAACGGCGGCGAGATAATGAACTTTGCCAAAGCCTACGAGATTGCGGGACAGGACTTCGCGGACGATAACAAGATGATCAAAGCCAAGCGCGAGGGCGGCGTTTACGCGCACGGTAAAGAATTTTACGAAACAAACTGCGCTAAAACTGAAGCGAAAAGTTTCAAAGCCATCTCCGAGCTTAAAGCTCATCTTAAAAAAACTTGCGACGCAAAGGGCGCTAGCAAAGCCCCTGAATACGACAAACACATACAAGCTGCAGCGCTGTATCTATGGGATGCGCCGGCAAATTTAGGCAGCAGCGACAAAAACGCAAAAGCGAAAAAGCCTGAAAAGATCGTCGTGCCGCAAGGCGCTAAATGCCCGGTCTGCGGTATGCTAGTGGGTAAAAACCCTAACTGGGCGGCGATGATAGAGGTTCAGGGCGGCGAGAACCTGTATTTTGACGGTGTGAAAGACCTGATGAAGTACTACTTCCAAAAGGGCAAGAGCTTTGATAAAATTTTCGTAACCGACTACTACAAGCTACACAAGATCGATGCTAAAAGCGCCTTTTTCGTGCTCGGCTCCAACGTCTTAGGGCCGATGGGCGACGAGCTCATTGCGTTTGATAGCGAGAGCGCGGCTAAGACCTTCGCCAAAGATCACGGAGGCAAGAGCGTGCTTAAATTTGACGAAATTCAAGAGAGCGTGATAGAAGGGCTATGAGGCTCATTTGCGCTTTAATTATCTTTTTTGCCGCCCTTTACGCGCTCATTGCGGTACATTACGTAAGCTTTGATCGCGCAAAGAGCGAGCAGTGCCTGCAAAAGCTCGCACGCGAGATAAAGGACGTGCGGCTCTCAAGCAGCTTTAAGAGCAAAGCCTATGCGGAGTTCGTCTATGATAAGTAAAAACTTCATCGACTACTCCGTAACTCTGCTGCGAAAAGACAGAGCCGATCACTCCTTTAGCTTCGCGATCTTTGCATTTATCGTTTTTGTTTTAAGCTCGGTGCTTTTTATCTCGGGCTCCATTCAAAACGATCTTGAAAAGGTCATCAAGCTCAGACCCGACATCGTAGTAGAGGCTCTACGCGCCGGCAAACGCGATCTGATGCACGACGGCTATATCTACGACATCTCCAAAATCGCGGGCGTCAGCGAAGTGCAGGGCGCCGTGGACGGGATGTATTACTTCGCTCAAAAGCGCGTTTGGTTTCATATCGTAGGCGACGAAAGCCTGAGCGAAAACGAAATGATCGTAGGCGAGGGGGTAAAGGCGGCGATGGGCGAGTGGTACTACGAGGACGAGTTTCACTTCTTAACCGAACAGCGCCTAATCGCGATTAAGATCAATAAAATTTCGCCGCACGAAAGCAGCATCGTCTCAAACGACGTGATCTATCTAAACCCCGCCACCGCGCGCGAGGTGCTAAGCCTGAAGGAGGGCGAATACACCAAGCTCTACGTAAGCGTGCCCAACCCCAACGAAGTAAGCGAAGTAGCGCTTAAGATCGTAAATTTATACCCCAACACGGAAGCTCTCAGCGCCGAGGACGCGGTGGCCGAAGTAAGGCATCTGTATTATTACAAGGGCGGGATCTTTATGGTGCTTTACGCCGTAGTGATGATCTCGTTTTTTATCTTGCTGAAAAATCAAATTTCGCTCGC
>CAUUQJ010000203.1:0-3622 GCA_963547085.1 uncultured Campylobacter sp.
CAATAGTCGCTAGTGCAAAAAATATTATGATGGCCGATACGACGATAAAATATATTTCTTTAACTATGATTGATCCTTAAATTTAAAGCGGTATTTTAGCCAAACGAAGGTTAAAATTTTATTTGAAGGATGAAATTTTAATACTTTGATAAAATTCCGCGCCCTCACAGGCGCGGAATTAAAGGAGTTAGTTTTTGACGGCTTTGCCCAGATCCCACATAGGCATAAAGATACCAAGAGCTAAAAGAAGAACCATGCCCGCCATAAAAAATAGCATGATCGGCTCGACGTAGCTTGAGATATTATCGATGATATCATCAAATTTCTCTTTATAATAATCTGTAACGTTGCCGAGCATCTTATCGAGGTTACCGGCCTGCTCGCCTGCACTGATCATCTGAATAAGCATACTCTCATAAAGCCCGGTATTGTTAAACGCTTCAGTTAGGCTCACGCCTTGCTGCACGGCGATTTTAACGGTAGAGAGTTTCTCTTTTAAAGTATGATTATCCACCATTAAAACAGATGTATCCAGCGCATCAGCGATAGGAATACCCGCTCGCACGAGCTCTGTAAAAATAAGCATAAATCGCGACATAGTCGAGAAAAATATGATCTTGCCGAATAGATAGACCTTTAAAATCGTCTTGTCAAAGCCCTTTTTAAACTCGGGATTATTACGATATGCCCATCTAAGAGCTATGATAGTGCCTATGATGCCCGCTAAAACAAAAATTCCATAATTATTAAGCGTGCTTTCGATACCAAGTAGAATTCTAGTAGGTAGCGGCAAATCCGCGCCCAAATCCTCAAAAATCTCACGGAATTTCGGCACAACATACATCATCAAAACCGAAAACGCAATCGCCATAACGATCATAAGGATCATCGGATAACGCATCGCCTTTTTAAATTTACGCTGGTTTTCCCAAAGCTCTTGAAGCATAGCAGCAAGCTTAGCTAGAGATTCTGCCATATTACCGGTTGCTTCGCCCAGACTTACCATCGCAACAACGACATCACCGAGCTGACCTCTAAATTTCTCCGTAGATTCAGTCAAGCTAAGACCTGCGTTAAGATCATCGTTCATAGCACTGAAAATCTCTTTTAGCGTCTTATCCTCTGCCGCCCTTGCAACCTCTTTGATCGAATCATGAATTGAAATTCCGGCATTTGTCATAACCGAAAGCTGGCGGATCGACGCTACTAACGGCAGTGTTCTAACTCTTCCGCTGCCACCCAACATGCGCGAAACCTGCGCCTTAAAATCGCCGCCCGTATTGGCTACGACTTGGGTTTCGCCTCTTTTTACGATCGTCCCGCCTATGCGCTGCTTCATGAGGTTGTTTGCTTGCACCTTATCGCTAGCTTGCAAAAACATCTTTCTTCTTGCGCCCTTGGCGTTGTATTCAACTTCTAATTGCTTTTTCATTGTTTAGCCACCCTATAAATTTCTTCTATACTAGTTACTCCGCGCGCAGCACGTATAACACCGTCTTCAAACATATCTATAAATCCCTCCTCCTTCGCTAAGGCTCTCATATCGTCCTTTGAGCCGCCGTTAGCGATCAAGCTCTGCATTTTATCGGTAATAGGTAAAATTTCACTAATCATCTCACGCCCCATGTAGCCCGTTTGACCGCATTGATCACAACCTACAGCCTTGAAAAATGTGTATTTTTCAGGCAAGAATTCCTTCAGCTGATCAAGCATCGATTTAGGCAGATTTGTAGGCTGCTTGCAGTGCGGGCAAAGCTTTCGCACGAGACGCTGTGCCTCTACTGCAATGAGCGCACCACTTATAAGATAGGCTTCGATACCCATATCCACTATTCGCGGGATCGCGCTAACGGCGTCGTTGGTGTGTAGTGTCGAGAAAACCAAGTGTCCCGTAAGAGCAGCCTGGATCGCAATCCTAAGGGTCTCTTGATCACGGATCTCACCGATCATTATGATGTCGGGATCTTGTCTTAAGATCGAGCGCAGTGCTGAAGCAAAGGTAAGACCCGCTTTTTCGTTAACTTGGACTTGTTGGATTAAATTTACTTGATACTCTACCGGATCTTCTACAGTAATGACCTTAGTATCGATATTTTTAATATCGTTTAGCGCTGCATATAGCGTCGTAGACTTACCGCTTCCCGTAGGTCCGGTAACCAAGATAATACCGTATGGAGCCTTCATAGCGTTATTAAATTTCTTAAAGCTATCAGGGTGCATACCGAGCTTTTCCAGGCTGATGATAACCTTGGATTTATCGAGGATACGCATAACGGTAGATTCGCCGTTGATAATAGGCAGCGTCGAGATACGAAAGTCATATTCGCGACCTGAAATTTTCATACTAAACCTGCCGTCTTGCGGCTTGCGACGCTCGGCGATATCCATATTCGAAAGTAGCTTCAATCGGCTTACTAGCGGCGGATAGATATCCTTATCAAAGATAAAAATTTCAGCGAGCATTCCGTCGATTCTGGTGCGAACGACGCAGTTATTCTCGGTAGGCTCGATGTGAATATCGCTACCGCGCATCTTAATAGACTGACTAATTATCATCTCAATGAGCTTTAAAATCGCCGAGGTATCATCGCTACTTCCGCTACCGCCGGTGTTAGCAAGCTCTTTGCGAATCTCTGCTACGAGCCCTTTAATGCTCTCTGAAAGCTCAAGCTTAGATAGATATTTATTTACCTGATTTGGATCGGCTACTACGATTTTAAGCAGCTGTTTGCTAAACATAGCCTGCGCTTTATCTTGCGACTCAAGATTAAACGGATCAGAAAAAGCAACGTAAATATTCAGATCATCCGCTTTAACCGGTATCACGCCGTATCTTTTAAGCTGTGCGGTAGGAGTGCGTTCCGATAGCCTGAAATCTATGTCGATATCGTCTAAGTTCATATACGACAGGTTCATTTTCTTGGCTAGAATTTGCAAAAATTCCTTCGGATCCATCGAAAATTTTTCGCTTATATCGTCAAATGCTATCTGACGACGCTTGTATAGCTCAACTAAAATCGAGCAAAAATCATCCTGGCTTAGATAGTTATCTCCGACTAAAACCTCGCCTAGCGTCAAGCCAATATCCATCTTGTCCTTAATTTCCGGAACAACGGTGCTAGTAAGGATATTGTTTCGTATTAAAATCGCAACAATCTGCTCTTCAATCTTCGTCATCGCAATCACCAATAAATTTTAATCGAGCTAAGCTTATCGCCAGCATAAATTGCAATTACCATCTTTTTTACCTCTTCCTCTTCTTTGATAAAAAGCTCGGCACGCTCGCCGTTTTCTAGGGTAAAGACATACGTATCACTCTTTTTTACGTATGCTCTCTCCGTAAATTTATCAAAAATTTCAGACAAAATATAATTGATCTTGGGCGTGCGGATATAACTAATATCCACGCCATCGCAAAGCGCCAAATAAAGCATCTTTTTTTGAAAAATTATAGTCGAATAAAGAGAAGCATTCTCGCGAGCCTCTTTGGTTTTATAAAGCATCACCGTAGGCACGACGAGCTCATTTACTTTGTCCATCTTGAGGCATGCCTTGGCATACATATTCGCAAGCGCCTCACTCTGCTCCTCGATGAATAAATTTCGCACGCTTTCTTGGCAGA
>CAUUQJ010000204.1:0-3606 GCA_963547085.1 uncultured Campylobacter sp.
GCGATCAAAAGCCTGCACGTCGTATGCCGCGCGCACGCGAGCGACCTTTTGCGCGCCGTAGCAGTTCTGCCCCTCGATCTCGCCCGTGATTATTCCGCCTTTGCGCCGTATTTTAGTGCCTAAAAGCTCCAAGCCCTGCGCCTCGCACCACGGACGCAGCCAATCTTCGAGCGAGGCGGTGACGATGACGATCTTATCGCCTGCGGCTTTGTAGCTTGCGATCTTGTCCATAGCGCTTTGTTTTAGGATATCTTCGATGTGGGTGGTGGAGTATTTTTTGCAAATTTTATCGAATTTATCGGCGCTCATGCCCGCAAAAAAGTAGCCTAAGAGCTTTCTGCGCGTAAAATTATTGCTCGCAAGACCTAGCTTATACGCCGCTAAAATGGGAGATAACACCAAAATCCCGCGAAAAAATTTCTTAAATCCGACCACGTAGGCGACGAACTCGAGCAGCGAATCATCGCGCGTGATCGTGCCGTCAAAGTCGAATAAAACAAGATTCATTGCCTCTCCTAGCAAAATTTTAGCAGCGCAAATTTTAAAATTTGCCTATAAAAAAGGCGTGAAATTTAAAAGCTAAATTTCACGCCGAATTTTAAAATTTCATTTTGAAATTCTATTTTTTCGCCATTCGTCTGCGCGTCGTAGGGTCTAAGTATCGCTTGCGCACGCGGATATTTACGGGCGTAACCTCCACAAGCTCGTCCTCCTCGATCCACTCCAAAGCGCGCTCTAAATTTAATGCTCGCGGCGGCACGAGTTTGATCGCATCGTCGCTACCGCTGGCGCGGACGTTGGTTAAATTTTTACCCTTGATCGGATTGACGTCCAGATCGTTCGGACGGCTGTGCTCGCCGATGATCATACCCAGATAGACCTTCGCCTGCGGAGCGATAAAAAGCACGCCGCGATCTTGCAGGTTCCACAGGCTGTATCCTAGCGCCACTCCGTTTTCCATGCTCACGAGCGCGCCGTTTTGTCGCTTCTCGACCGCGCCGGTGAAGGGACGGAATTCCAAAAAGCTATGGTTCATCACGCCTTCGCCGCGAGTATCGGTCAAAAACTGCGAGCGAAAGCCGATGAGACCGCGCGCGGGGATCTCAAACTCCATGCGCGTCTGTCCGTCACCGGTAGGATTCATCACCTTCATCTCGGCCTTTTTGCGACCGAGCTTTTCGATGACGGTGCCGGTGCAATCATCGGGCGCGTCGATAACTAGATGCTCGAAAGGTTCGCATTTGATGCCGTCGATCTCTTTAATGATGACTTCCGGGCGCCCGAGGCAAAACTCAAAGCCCTCGCGGCGCATATTTTCAGCCAAAATCGTGATCTGCAGCTCGCCGCGGCCGCTTACTTTAAATTTACCCTCGCCCGCGTTTTCATAGCGCATCGCGATGTTGGTTTTCATCTCCGCTTCCAAGCGCTCGTCGATCTTATTTGAGGTTACGAATTTACCCTCCGTGCCGGCTAGCGGTCCGTCATTTACGCTGAAAATTACGCTGAGGGTCGGCTCTTCGATATGCAATGCATCAAGCGGGATCGGATTATTGGGATCGACGATGCTATCGCCTACGTCAAGCGCGTCAAATCCCGCAATCGCCACGATGTCGCCCGTGCCCGCCGCATCAATATCGGTGCGCTCAAGTCCGCTAAAGCCGATCAGCTTTGAAATTCTACCGTTGATGTGCGTGCCGTCAGCTTTGGCTAACATAACGCTTTGATTTTTGTTTATCGTACCATTAAAAATCCTAGCGATGCCGATCTTTCCGACGTAGTTGTCATAATCGAGCGTGAAAACCTGCAGCTGCAAAGGATTGTCGTCGCTACCGCTAGGGGTCGGAACGTGGGAGATGATAGTCTCAAAAAGCGGCTTCATATCGGCACTTTCGTCGCTTAGATCGTATTTTGCATAGCCGTTTTTAGCCGCAGCGTAGATGACGGGAAACTCGAGCTGCTCGTCGTTTGCGTCAAGCGCTACGAAAAGATCGAAAATTTCATTTACTACGCGGTCCGGATCGGCTGCGGGCTTGTCGATTTTATTTACGACTACGATAGGTCTGAGCCCCAAAGATAGCGCCTTTTTTACGACAAATTTTGTCTGAGGCATAACGCCTTCTTGCGCGTCGACGAGCAAAAGTACGCCGTCTACCATTTTTAACACGCGCTCGACTTCACCGCCGAAATCGGCGTGGCCCGGAGTGTCAATGATATTGATTTTAACGCCGCCGTAATGGATAGCGGTATTTTTAGATAGTATCGTAATGCCGCGCTCGCGCTCGATATCGTTGCTGTCCATCACGCGCTCGCCGACTTCTTGGTGATTACCGAAGGTGCCGGACTGTTTTAAAAGCTCATCTACGATAGTGGTCTTGCCGTGATCAACGTGCGCGATAACCGCGATATTTCTGATATTTTCCAAATTTCTCTCCGTTTATAATTTCAAAAACTGATGATTATACTAAAAAAATTCTTAAGATCAAAATTTACGAATACTCTTTGACTTCGCAGACAAAAAACTCATACACGCGCTGTTGGATTAGCGCATCCTCGTCATCATCTCCGATCAGACGACGCAGATGCGAAAAATCGATTTTTTTGATATATTTTTTATTATTTTTGATATCTCTGTCGATCTCTTTTAAAAGCGAATCTAAATTTAAGCTTTTATAGGTTTTTGCCTTTAAGATATACTCTTTTACGATGGAGACCAGCACGCCGATGCGCTGCTCGTCGCCCGGATAAATTTCGCCGGCTATATCTTTGATCACGTCGTAATCCTCGTCGGTCTGCTTTTTTTTAGCAAGCAGCATAGCGGCAAAAATTTTAGCTCTGAACTCAATAGAGCGATGATGAGGGATAAAAACCTCGCGAAATACGGATAAAAGATGATTTTTAAAATTCATTTATAACCTTACTTTAAGAAACATTTCCATATAATCCCGTTTGCCCTTTCTTAGACCTGTGCAATGCTTTTTTTAGGCACCGCTTCAGGGTAGGAATACAGCAGAGCACTTAGATCTCGCATGTGCCGCAGCTATCTGGGAAGGGGTTTTACAAATCGATCCTATTAAGCCCGAAATGCTCTTTGAAATCCTCGCAAACACTCTGAAAATCGACGCCTTCAATTTTCGGCTTGGCTTTGAAAAACTCTAACATCGAATTATACCCGCTAAGCAACTCCTTGCTTTTAACGCCGTAGCTGATCGAAATCCCCGCCTCAAAAAATGCTGCTAGCTTGTCGCAATACTTAAGCGCCTTGCCGTCGATTGCGCGAAATTTATCTTCGTTAAACATCTTTAGGCTGCCCTCCGCAAATTTAGGCTCCTTGCCTAGCTCGAAGGTGCGGTTTTCAAACTCGTCTTTTATAAATTTGCCGCCCTCTTTGCGGATACCCAAAATATAACTAAAATCATCTCTCATATGCTCGGGTACGAATGGTAAAATTTTATCGTCTATTAGCCGCATCTCATATTCGCTGATGATGTCGCTAAGGCCCTTGACGCCGTATTTTACGGGGCTAATGATGTCGCGAGTGAGGCTTTCGGGCAAATCGTGAAATAGAGCGCAGAAAAAATTATATGCCGTGCGCGAGCGGCACGCACC
>CAUUQJ010000205.1:0-3584 GCA_963547085.1 uncultured Campylobacter sp.
AATCCGTCAATGAATTAAAGCTTGTCACAATTTTCTCTTTTAAATTTTGATATGGTATCCAAAACAATAAAAATTAAAACCATATGAGACATTGCCAATATAAACCATTTTTTGGGAGTAATATAATATCCTCTATCCGCAAATCTCATAAAATATCTATGCCCTTTTATGCTTTCTCGTTCGCCCGAATTATCGTTTAAAATAAGAATTTGATAAGCCGTTTTCGTTTTAAACGGAAAGGGAAATTCGAAATACCAAATCCTAACTTTACGATCTTGCAAAAGATCAAAACGTAATATATCTCTTTGTTTGTCATATATATAAAATTCATCTATCCCTTTATAATTTAGTCCCAAGGAAACCTTCTCTACGGCTTTTCTTTCGCTATCATAAAATTGCAATAACCACCAGCTTCCTCCCCTTAACGCGGAATCGCTAGTAAAACCTGTTACTATGCCATCTGTGATTTTGAGATCACTTAAATTTTTTGGATTAGACAAAGCGACTATATAATACCATGCGTAAGCAACCAATATTAAGCAAAAGCAGATCTTTATCTTATCCCAAATGCTTAGCCATTCATAAAAATTCCTAATTGCTTTCACACCGACCTCTTAATTTAAATATTCTTATTTTAGCGCCGATCCCTTAAATAAGTATATAAAAATTTGGCTCAACAGAACTCTAATGCAAATACAAGGAGTATGAAGTTACGATAAGCCAAATTTAAACATTCGTCCAAACCCGCCGCTTAACGCCATCTTTGCAGCTCTTTTATAAGGTTTCGCAGCTTTCACCTCATCGAAATTTAGCAGAATTTATCGTCTTTTGGAATATAGGTGCCTCGGTTGAAAAAATAGCATAAAAGAAAAACTAATATGCAAATCGGGGCTATAAAGATTCCGTATAAAGTGCCGGCGCCGCTTAACTCATCTCGCGAACCTCCCATTGCCGAAGATAGAAATAGCAAAGTGGGAAATAAAACCAAGACTAAGCTAGCCGTATTCTCAAAAGTAAAAATCGTCAAACTGGCATCTTGATTTTTTATGAAAAAGCTGCTGTATTTTTTTGTCTTGTAACACTTTAAACAAAATGCCGTCAAGCAAATGGATAAAACTACCGCCGCACAAAACAAAAGAGGCTCGGGCATCTGAATATCCACGTAAGAAATAAGTCGCGAAGCTACCGATGCAATGCCGAACAAAAGCGCTAAAAATACCATACTAGAGCACCTAATTAGTCTGTGTTTATCGTATCGCTTCTTTAAATTCTCCGGTATTGCGGCGAATTTTTCGTCTAACTCTTTCATCTCGGCTTGAAATTTTTCGCTCACGGCTCGCTCCTTTTAAGCGTTTAAATTTTAGAGATTATATTAAATTCGGCGCCGCGGCTTTTTGATGCCGCGCCTTGCGGTTAAATTTTAAAATTTACCGCGTTACATTCGCGAAGAGCCGAAAAATTTCAAACTCGGCAAAGCATTAAAATTCCCGTCCGCCTTTAAATTTAGCATTTTACCGCAGCTAGCAAAGCTCTAAATTTTCCACGCGCAGCGGTCTTTCGCCCTCGAAAATCACCCCGATGCCGAAAGGCTCGCAAATATCAAGCGCGCCCTCGGCAAACCTCATCAGCCACTGCGTATCGCGCGCGTAAAACGTGCATTGCGGAAGCTCAAACGGCAGATCGCAAACGGGCACGTCAAGCAGCCTAAGCTCATCCTCGCCCAAACAATACTCGCGCCTAAGCTCGTCTCGCAGGAAGGCAAGGGCGTCTTTTACGTACCGATCGATATTTCGGGCGATCCGCCGAGCAAGCGAAATCGTCTCATCGTCCACATCCGCCGTATCTGCAGACACGAGGCAAAACGGCACCTCACCGAAGCTTTCGCTTTTTAGCTTCAGCTCCGCGTACCAAATGAAGCCCTCGTCCGTCGCGACTTTTTCAAGCTCGCCAAATTTCCAAGCCATTTTTTGCATTTTATTTCCGCCTCATTTTTGCGCGTCGTTTTTTAAAATTTTAATGCCGCGCCCATTTTTGCGCGCCGTGTTTAAATCTGCACCGAAATAGAATCCCACTCGCTTCTTAAGCGGACGAGCAATGATAACGAAACAGGTTGCTTTTAAATTTTAAAATTTCAATGCAAGCCGCTTTAAAATTTAAAATTTCAAAAGACCCGCCGCTGTCTGCCGCGAGCGGTAATGAAATTTTAACGCCGCGTCTTACGGCGAGATCTTAAAATTTAGCGCGCCGCAGGGATCGCGCCGTAAAATTTCAAGCCGAAACCAACTCAAAATTCCACGCCCGCAAGCGTAAAATTTAGAGCTAAATTCCATTGCGAAGCCGTAAAATTTTACTCGCTAAGTTTTACGAATTTTATACGCTTTTAATCCGCAAATTTAATACGCCTTTACGAGCCGTAAATTTTTTAAATATATGACGCCGTCAAAAACGCCGCCCCCATTCGGCGCGGGCCAAGAAATGGCGATTCTTTTCGGCTCCCTGTCATATTCGGGCGAGCAACGATTCTTGGAGCAGTCTATTTTAAATACCTCTTTATCGTTGCTATCAAAATCCGTCTGGGTAGAATTTTTAGGAATTTCCAGCGTGTGGATTATGCGATACGGCTCGCCCTCTTTTGTGCGGGCGGACGTTATTTTTATTAGTGTATCTCCGCTGCCGTCCGAAGTCCTATAAACCCCGTCTTGCCCCAAGCCCGCCAGCTCGAATTTTTTCTCCTTGCTATAAAATGTCGAGATTATGGAGCAGCCGCTAAAAAGCAAGGCCGCCACAAATAACGCAAATGCTCTCATTTTTCCTCCTTAAGCGGGTTAAGCTTTAATTCTTAAAACTATGAATAGGTGCAGGGATCTGGCCGCCGCGGGCGATGAAGTCTGCCGAGGAGTTTTTATTTACGCTCATCACGGGTGCGCTGCCCAGAAGCCCGCCAAACTCCAGCGTGTCGCCCTCTTTGCCTTTTGGGATTATGCGTACGGCGGTCGTTTTTTGATTTATCACGCCGATCGCGGCCTCGTCGGCTATGATTGCGGCGATCGTCTGCTCGGGCGTATCTTCCGGGATCGCGATCATATCGAGCCCCACCGAGCAGATCGCGGTCATCGCTTCGAGCTTTTCTAAATTTAGCGAGCCTGCGCGCACCGCAGCGATCATGCCCTCGTCTTCGGAGACGGGGATAAATGCGCCGCTAAGCCCGCCTACTTGGTTGCACGCCATCACGCCGCCCTTTTTGACCGCGTCGTTTAGCAGCGCAAGCGCAGCCGTCGTGCCGTGCGTACCGACGCGCTCTAAGCCCATCTCCTCAAGCACGCGCGCGACAGAATCGCCTACGGCGGGAGTCGGAGCCAGCGAGAGATCGACGATGCCAAATTTCACGCCCAGCCGCTCGGAAGCCATTTGTCCTACGAGCTGTCCGATGCGCGTGATCTTAAACGCAGTCTTTTTCACGGTCTCGGCGACCACGTCAAAGCTCGCTCCGCGCACCTTCTCAAGCGCGCGTTTAACTACGCCGGGGCCCGATACGCCCACATTTATGACGACATCGGCCTCGCCCACGCCGTGAAATGCGCCCG
>CAUUQJ010000206.1:0-3584 GCA_963547085.1 uncultured Campylobacter sp.
CCGAACAGCGCCAGATCGTCAAGCAGCGCGTAAATTTTTTTAAGCTCCGCAGAGCCGTGATTTCTAAAAACGCCCCGCTCGATGCGCGCCGCAGCGGCTTTGTTGGCTAGCAGCATACAATCCTCGATGAGTTTGTGCGACGGAGTGTCGGTCTCAAAGCGAGTGGAGCTTATTTGGCCGTGCTCATCAAGCGTGATGCGAAGCTCCTTGGTGCGGAAATCAAATCCGCGCTTCAGCCTCGCACGGCGCAGGCGCCCGCAAATTTCATTAAGCGGCAAGAGCCAGCTTAAAATTTCAGGCTCGCACGCCTTACGGGTGCGTAAAATTTCATCGACCTCGTCGTAATTATAGCGGCGTTTTGATCTTATAATCGCTTCGAAAAGCTCCTGCTTTTGCGGGTTTAAATTTTCATCCAAAGCGATTTTAAAAACAAAGGCTAGCCTCGGAAGATCTGGCATCAGCGAGCAGATGTTTTCGCTAAGCTCGCGCGGCAGCATCGGCACGGATCGGTGCGGAAAATATATCGAAAAGCCGCGAAATTTCGCCTCCTTATCAATCGGCGAGTATTCGCTTACGTATTCGCTCACGTCGGCGATCGCGACGTAAAGCGTGCGCTCTTTTACGTCAAAATAGATCGCGTCGTCGAAGTCCTTGGCGTCGATGGGATCGATGGTGCAAAAGGGCAGATGCTGCAAATCTACGCGCTGCGGATACAGCGCCTCGTCCACTTCGCTGCCGAAGCTCGCGGCTTGCTGCTTACACGCTTCGTTAAATTCGTCGTTTTTATCGTAGATCGCTAAAGAAATTTTCTCATCGACGAAGGGATCGGCTAAGCTTCCGATCACCTCGGTGATCTCATTTGTTAGATTATCAATCTTTAAAAGGGTGTTTGCGGGCAGCTGCTTTAGCGACTTTTGCGTGGCTTTGAGCGGATTTGCGAGGCCGGTTTTAACGTTCACGCCTAAAATTTCGCGCCCGAAGCTTTTGGTATAAACCACGCTCGTTAAAAATGCGGGCTTAATGCACATCAGCACCTTTGCGTGCAGGCGAGACTTTCTTGAGCTTAAAATTTTTGCTAGGATTAGATCGCCCAGATGCACGCCGCTTAAATATCTGTTTTCGATGATGAGATCGGCTTTTAAGCGGTCGTCGAAGCTTTGCAGATAGCCCGTGCCGTCGCGCGCGATGTCGAGCCTGCCGAAAACATAGCCGTCGTTCAGATAGAGCTTGCCCTTGTGCGCGCTGATAGCGCCGATATTTAGGAGGTTGCGCACGAGCTCCTTTTGCTCTCCGCTAAGATCCTTTTCAAATACGCCCGAGTTAAAGGCGCGCAGGAACTCTCTCATATCGAAATTTCACCTTTCGCCTCTAAAAACGCCTCTTGCTCGAAGCCGAACTCGACTAGTAAATTTAAAGCGTTGTCGATACTAAGCTCGTCGAAATGATGGTAGATATTGACCGCGGTTTTGGCGATCTTTAGCATCGCGTAGCGGGATTTGTTCTCAAAAGGCGCGTCGTCGGGGGCGTTTGAATACAGCGCATCCTGCGCGATCTGCTCTAGCCCGAAATGCGCAAATAGCGCGTGCGAGACGCTCTCGCGGTTCGTGCCGCAAAATTTCATCTCCACATCGGTAAAATCCTGCGGAAAGATCGAGCCTTTGATAGCATGGTAAAATTCCTCCGCCTTGCCCGCCGCACACACCTGCTCGTCGATAAAAACCCGTCCAAACTCCACTAAAATCACGCTTGAGAGGATACTTTGCTCTATCTGCGGGTAGGATTTGATCCACGAAAACATAAGCAAATTTCGCAGCAGCGAGACCTGCGTGAGCTTTTCGCGATCGATGCGATACGCCTGCAAATCCGGCTTTAGCATCTCATCAAATACGGCAAATAGAAAAAACGCCCGCATCTGCTCGCGCCCGTAAAGCTCAAAAGCTCGCTGTAAATTTAGCATCTTTAATGCCGCGGTGCCCTGCTCTTGTCCCTGCTCCTGCGCTCTCCCGCATTCTTGCTCCTGTTTTTGCTGCTGCGCTTGTATCTGCTCTCGTCCATGCGCTCGTTCGGTTTGCGCGGAAATGCTTGGGCCTAGCGCACAATCAGCTCTCGCGGCGACGTGCTGGTTTTGCCGCTGCGTATCACTTGCTACTTGAGATGGGTTAAATTTAAAATTCTCGTCGCTGTAGTTCGCGCCGTTTGCGTCATTTGAGTGATTAAATTTGAGACTATCGCCCCGCCCTGCTAAGTCTGCGCCTTTTTGCTCGCTCGAGGTACACTCGTTTTGCTGCCACTCGTCTGCGGCGTCTTGCAAGCCGCATCCTATGGACTTTGCATGCTCTGTACTTTGGAGATCGCACTGCTCATCCGCGGCAATAAAATTTTGCCTCGCAAGCCCTTCGGCGCTAAATTTAGACAAACCGCGAAAGGCTAAATCTAAAATTTTATCCGCAAGAGGGGCGTTTTTTGAAATTTGCAAAGCGAGCCCGACGTCCGAAACATCCGCGTCAAACGATGCTAAAATTTTTAAAATTTCATCGCTAAAGCCCGCAAGAGCGCCTATTTTTTGGGTTATAAATTTATTCATTTTAAAAAGCCATTCGATATAAATTTCGCACAATCATATCAAATTTTAACTCAAATTGCAAAGCAAAACGCCGCCGTTGCGTCTAAATTCCGCTTCGGCTCGCGGGCTTTTGAAGTGCTTTTTTTGCGTTTGAAAATCGCAGATTAATCCGCCCGTTTATCGTGACGGCAAACCTAAAATTTCATCCGCTGTTTTATAAAATTTTAATCCCCTTTCGTATAGAATGCATCGAAATTCCGTTTATAAAGAGCCCAATTAAAACAGAAGCTTAAAGAGCTAAAAAGACTTAAAAACCGAAAATAATTTTAAGATACTCAAGCTAGTTTTTAAAATTTCATATAAATTCAAGCAGATGAATTTATATGAAATTTAATGACGAGCTAAGATATAGAGCAATAAAATATTGCTACTAAAGAAGCTTTTTGGGCTTTACAAATTTGCATATGTATTTTTATAAAGGTTAGATATGCGCAGTATAGTATTTCTTTTCATAATACCCGCTTTTTTTACCATAAGCTTTTTTGTCGCCCTAATCGCCCCTAAAGGCAAACGCAAACTGCTTTGGCTTTTTGTTTGGTTTATGGTGTTTTTCGGGGATATTGTCGTACTTAAAGCAATTATGGCCTATTATGATTTTAAATATGCCAAGATAAACGTCTATGAAAAGCCCGCCATACACGCTTACTATGCCGGAGAAAGAGAAATAGTCGAATGGAATATAAGCGGTTTTCCTTTGATAGATCCAACCAATTGGCTAAATTTCCCTGCAAATACGACCGATGCGAATTTCATATCTTTGATAAACGGCTACGTAAATTTCATAGATTATAAAGAAAAAAGCGAAAATCCTGTCATAAACGGTAAATATTTTAGAATTTATCTGGATGACTATACCGCACAAGAGTGCTTTTTATCAGCCAAGTTAAGCACAAGAGGCTTTTTAAAGAGTATCCCGATAACGTATGAAGAATTAAATATATTTTTTAATCAACTGCAATCA
>CAUUQJ010000207.1:0-3579 GCA_963547085.1 uncultured Campylobacter sp.
TTGCGAGTATTCGCATCAGGGGTGAAAAGCGGCTTATTTAGCAGCTTGAAATCGCCTACGAACTTCTGCCCCTTCTCGCTAGTGATCCATTTGATGAAGCGCTGCGCGTTTTCATAGTCGGCTTTTGGGCAGTGCTTCGGATTGACCGCGATTACGGAATAAAAATTCTTCAGATCGTTATCGCCTTCGTTGATGATGACCATATCCGGATTTCCCTTTTTATTGTCCTCGTATTTGATGTAGGTGCCGCGATCGGTGAAGGTCACACCTTTTTGCTCGGCGGCTGCGTTGATCGTAGCGATCATGCCTTGACCGGTTTGGTTATACCACGCCTCATTTTCAGGCACAGCGCCCTCAACTTTTTTCCAAATTCCTTTCTCTTTGTTATCGGTGCCCGATTTATCGCCGCGAGAGAAAAATTTAATCTTTTCCGCCTTAATTAGCTCAAACGAGCCCTTAAGGTCTTTGCCTTTAAATTTAGGCGCGATGGATTTATCGGCGATGAGGATAAAATCGTTATACATAACGGGCGTGCGATCAACACCGAAGCCTTTTTCTACAAATTCTTTCTCGACTTTCGGCGAATGCACGAAAAGTATATCCGCATCGCAGTTCTCGCCAAGCTTTAGAGCAGCACCTGTGCCTACCGCCGTCCATTTGATATCGACGCCGGTTTCCGCCTTATACGCAGGATAGATCGCATCTAGCAAGCCCGTATTATCGGTACTCGTTGTAGTTGCCATCACCAAATCGTTATCGGCGGCAAAAAGGCTCGCACTAAGAGCGAGCGAAACAAAAAATATTTTTTTCATGTTATCTCCTTTAAAAAATATGCTATTATAGCATATAAATTTGTCAGAATAGAACATTTAGGACACAATCTTGGACTTTATTTTAGAAGGAATTTTAAGCGCATTCGGGCTGCTTTTTAACGGCGATGCGGAGACCTTTTCGGCGATTAAAGCGACGCTTTATACTTCGAGCATCTCGATACTTTTTGCGATTATAACCGGCTTTCCGATAGGATTTATCCTCGGATTTTACGAATTTCGCGCTCGCAGAATGCTTAGGCTTTTAAGCGACGTCGCGCTTGCGATGCCCACGGTAGCGATAGGACTGATCCTTTACGCTTTCATCTCCAGAAACGGCCCTTTGGGCGAGCTGGGGCTGCTTTTTACGCTCAAAGCGGTAATGCTCGGGCAGTTTGTGCTGGCGCTTCCTATCATCGTCTCGCTAAGCGCTAGCGTCATCGAAAATATGGACAAAAAACACTATCTAAACATTATGAACTACCGCCTAAGCCCGCTAAATTTAATCCTTTGCGTGCTTTACGAGCTGCGCTATGCCCTGCTAGTCGTCATCGCTACCGCTTACGGGCGGATCGTCGCCGAGGTAGGCGTAGCGATGATGATCGGCGGCAATATCAAATATTTCACCCGCACGATCACCACGGCGATCTCGCTTGAGACCAACAAGGGCGAGTTTGCGATGGGTATAGCGCTCGCGCTGGTGCTGATTTTAATAGCGTTTGCGGTAAATTTAGCCATCCACGCGCTAAAAAGGCTAGATCGATGAATACAGATAAGCAAACGCGCCCGAGCGAAAATTTCACGGATAAAAACCGGGCGGAGCGGGAGCGCGAAAATTTTATAAGCGAAAATTCCACAGACGTAAATTCTGCAGGCGAGAATTCTACGAGTAAAAATTTTACTTCAGAAAATTCTACGAGTAAAAATTCTCCGACCGAGAATTCCATTAGCGCAAATTCTGCGAGTGAAAATTCCAAGAGCAAGAATTCCGTGGATAAGAATTCCGCCGCCGCGCGATCTGTACCCAATAGCGAGCAAATTTCGGTGCGAGATCTAGTGCTGCGCTACGGACGGAGCGAAATTTTAAATATCCCTAGCCTCGATCTAAATACGAGCGGCATCACGGCGCTTTTGGGTTCCAACGGCAGCGGCAAATCCACGCTGCTGCGGATTTTGGCCTTTTTGCAGCGTCCGAGTAGCGGTAGCGTAGAGCTTTGGGGGCAGCAGGCGCCCTCTTTGCAGACGTTGCGGCAGATCTGCCTGCTGCTGCCCGAACCCGTGCTTTTAAAACGCAGCGTGGAGCAAAATTTTAAATTTGCGCTCAAAAGTCGCGGCGCGCTTGCGGAATTTGACGAGCGAGTGGATGAGGCGCTCGGCCTAACGGGGCTTGATAGAAGTTTTTTATCAAAGAAGCATTTCGAGCTTAGCTCGGGGCAGACGCAGCGCATCGCGTTTGCGCTCGCTCTGGCGCAGCGTGCGAAGCTCTATCTGCTCGACGAGCCGACTAACAGCCTCGATCTTGCCGCCTCCAAGCTCTTTGCGCGCGCGATTTTATTTATGCGGAGTCGCTACGGCTGCGGCTTTATCATCGCCAGCCACGATGAGAAATGGCTCAGCGCGATCGCGCAAAGAAGCGTATTTCTGCATCGCGGCAAGATATGCGAGTTTGAATACAAAAACATCTTTGACGTGCAAAACGGAGTTTTAAAATTTTCGGATGAAATTTCGCTACGTCTTGAAGATAGGCTCGCACGCGCCCGCAAAATCGCGATAAATCCGAGTAAAATTTTATTATCCCAAAGCCCATTTAAGCGCTGCTTTGCGGGGATTTTGCACTCGGTTTCGCTTCAGTACGGCTCCTCGCTACTCATCAAGATCAAGGCGGGCGACGTGCTGCTAAAATGCGTCACGGCGCAGGATAAGCGGCGCTGGAGCACGGGCGAGAGGATCTATTTCGGATTTGAAAACAGCGCGTTTTTAGGGCTGGAGTAATTCTGCGCGAAGTGCGGATAAGCTTTATTTTGCTTTTAGAATTTTTATTCGCGCGACACTAATAAATTTCATTTCTGCCTCAAATTTTCACTGCAAACCATCTATCGCGGCGCATCTGGCGAAACAGAGCATAAAAATTTGCGCCTTGAAATTTTGAAATTTACAGGCAGGGCTTTACCTGGCGGCGCAGTGTGAAATTTTAAAATTCCATTGCTAAGAAATTTTAAAGCTTAGCCGCGAATACAGCTAGCGGGATTTTGAAATTCCACAATTTCTAGGCGTAGAATTTAAAATTCTAAATTTCAACTCCGCGGAATTTGCTCGTAAATTTACGAGCAAAATTATGTATTACTTCACAGAACGCGCCGTTGATTTAGCCTACAGTGCAAAGGCGGAACGATGGTAAGATTCTGCGGCGCAAAGCTCGCGTAAAATTCCAAGCAGACGGCGCAGAATTCCGATAAATTTTAAAAACGACGCAGAATTTTATAAAATTTTACGAGCTCAAAAAAGCGGCAAAGCTCTAACCTCACGCTGCTTAAATTTTACCGCCGAACATCTCATACATCGCCTTTTCCTCGCCCCAAAGCTCGCGGTGTTTTTTGATGCAGGATTTTATCGCGCCAACTAGATATAGCACGTCTTGCTCGGTGTGCGTGTAATGTAGGCTCACGCGCACGAAGCCGGGCTTGCTTTCTGGCATGCGCCCCTCCTTGATACCCAGCAGATCGTGAGCGTACGGCCCCGCGCACATCACGCCCGCGCGCGTCTGGATACC
>CAUUQJ010000208.1:0-3554 GCA_963547085.1 uncultured Campylobacter sp.
GGCTTTCCGCGCACGGTTTTAGAGGCGATGAGCATGGCGCGAGCCTGCGTGGTAAGCGACTGCAGCGGCTGCGTAGAAGCCGTGCAAGAAGGCGTCAACGGCTTAATATGCCGCACTCGCGACGCGGGTGATCTTGCGCGAAAGATCGAAATTTTATTAGACGATACCGCGCTTTGCGAAAGGCTTGGACGAAACGGGCGCGAGCTGGTACTTGCAAATTACGACGAAAAGATCGTCACGGAAAAATATTTAGAGGTTTATAGGAAATTTATCGATGTATAGGGGCTTTTTAAAACGCGCGCTCGATTTTACGGCGGCTTTGATTTTGATTATATTGGTTTCGCCCGTGATGGCGCTTACGTGGTTCTTGATCCGCAAACACATTAGTAAAAGCGCGATTTTTACGCAATCTCGCCCTGGGCTTGATGAGCAAATTTTTAAAATTTACAAATTTAAAACGATGAGCGACGAGCGCGGCGCGGACGGCGAGCTTCTGCCCGACGAAGAGCGGCTGAACGATTACGGCAAAAAGATCCGCGCGCTAAGCCTGGATGAGCTGCCGCAGCTTTTCAACGTTCTAAAGGGCGATATGAGCTTCATCGGACCGCGCCCTTTACTGATCGAATACTTGCCGCTTTATTCGCCGCTGCAGCGTCTTAGGCACAGCGTGCGCCCTGGCATCACGGGGCTTGCGCAGGTAAACGGTCGCAACGCGATCAGCTGGGAGAAAAAATTTGAGTTCGACACATATTACGCGCAGAATTTAAGTTTCGCGCTCGATCTTAAGATTGCGCTTTTGACGATTAAAAAAGTGCTTGCGAAAGAGGGCGTAAATAAAGAGGGTATGGCGACGACGGAGAAATTTAATGGACACAACTAAAATTTACGTCTACGGCGCGAGCGGACACGGGCTGGTGGTCGCGGATGTCGCGCTAGCCGCGCGCGGGGCTAAATTTAGCGAGGTCGTTTTTTTAGACGACGCCGCGGGGCTGAAATTTAGCGAGGATCTGCCGAAACATCCCGTAATAATCGCAATCGGCGATAATAAAACCCGCGCAAAGATCCAAGAGAGAGTAGCGCGCGCCGGTTTTGAGATAGTGACGCTAATTCATCAAAGCGCGATCGTTAGCGCAAGCGCTGCTATCGGCGAGGGCGCGGTCGTAATGCCAGGCGCCGTGATAAACGCGCGAGCCAAAATCGGTCGCGGCGCGATAATCAACTCTGGCGTCGTAATCGAGCATGAGTGCGAGATCGGCGAGTTCGCGCACGTTAGCCCAAACGCGGCGCTTGCGGGCGGCGTGAAGGTGGGGGCGTTTTCGCACATTGGAATCGGAGCCAGCGTCATTCAGAGGCTAAGTATCGGGCAGCGCTGCATAATCGGCGCGGGTGCTGCGGTCGTGCGCGACATAGCTAGCGACAGCGTAGCCGTAGGCGTGCCCGCTCGCGTGATTAAAAAAAATGGCTGAATTTAAAATTTATAGCATTAAAAGTGATAAAATCCGAGCATTTAAATTTTATGCCGAAAGCTAAATTTAGCCTTGCTCCGTGCGAGGTTAAATTTAAAGATCAAGGAAGGATAGAGATGGCAAGAGTATTTTTAAGCCCGCCAAATATGGGCGGCGATGAGCTTGAGTATATAAAAAAGGTATTTGAGAGCAACTATATCGCGCCTTTGGGCGAATATGTCAATCGCTTTGAGGACGCAGTGAAGTCCTATACTGGCACGCGCGGCGCGCTGGCGCTAAACGCAGGCACGGCGGCGCTTCATCTAGCGCTTCGCTGCAGCGGCGTAAAGGACGGCGACGTGGTGCTCGGCTCCACGTTTACCTTCATGGCGTCGCTAAATCCGATATTTTACGAGCGCTGCGTGCCGGTGCTGATAGACAGCGACGAGAGTTGGAATTTAAGCCCGAAGCTGCTTAAAGAAGCGATCAAAAAATCGCCGAAAAAGCCAAAGGTGCTCGTCGTTACGCATCTTTACGGACAGGCTGCGAAGATGGATGAGATATGCGAAATTTGCGCGAACGAAGGTATTGATGTTATCGAGGATGCCGCAGAGGCGCTGGGGGGATTTTATAAAGGTAAAGCATTAGGCAGTATCGGAAAATGCGGCGCGCTAAGCTTTAATGGCAATAAAATCATCACTACCTCAGGCGGAGGAATGCTGATCTCAAATGACGAGGAGCTAGTGGCTAAGGCTAGATTTTTAAGCACACAGGCACGCGAGCCGCTGCTTCACTACGAGCACAAGGACTACGGCTATAACTACCGCTTAAGCAACGTCTTGGGCGCTATCGGCGTAGGCCAGATGGAGGTCTTGCCGCAGCGCGTAAAGAGAAAACGCGAAATTTTTAAAATTTACGAGGATCTGTTTAGAGGCACCGACGTGGAGTTTATGCCCGAAGTAGAAGGCGGCAAGGGCAATAGATGGCTTACGACGCTTCTATTTAAGAAAAAGAATGCCCATCTAAAGGTAATCGACGCCCTAAATAAAGCCGACATCGAATCTCGCCCGCTTTGGAAGCCTATGCATCTGCAGAGCATCTTCGCAGGCGCGCTTAGCATAGTTGACGGCACGAGCGAGGATATGTTCAGTCGCGGCATCTGCCTGCCTAGCGGCACCGATATGAGCGACGAGACGATCGAACGCGTCGTAAAAATCGTAAAAGAAAACATCTGATGCTGTTAAAACCCACTAAATTTAGCCGCTTCGCGTTTTTTTTGCTAGGAGATATTTTTATCTCGATCCTCTCCGTTTACATCGCGTTTTTGCTGCGATTTAGCGGAGATATACCCAACGAATTCTATAAAGGCGCGCTGCTTAGCGCCTCGAGCCTTACTGCGATTAAAATTTTCTATTTTTGGTTTTTGCGGATCTATTTAGTTCCGTGGAGATTTTTCGGGCTATACGAAGCAAGAAAGCTCTTCTACGCGCACGTGATGGCAGCACTTACCTTTTTGATCCTATTTTTTCTAGCGAGTAAAATTTTTAACCCATTCCCGCGCTCGGTCATCATCATCGATGCGGCAATCTCGTTTATTTTAATCGGTGGGATTAGAATTTCAAAGCGGATGTTTCTAAGCGAGAAGAAAAACATCACGAATAACGAGCCCTGCATCGTCGTGGGCGCTACGAGCAAGACCTTTCACGTCCTAAAAGGTATGCGGCAAAAATATATCAACTATTATCCGGTGGGCGTCGTGGACGGGCGGCCTGAGCTTGTGGGAACCTATTGCGAAAACTACGTAGTCAGAGCCAAGAGCGAAATTCCGCAGATGATCAAAGATAGCGGCGCCAAAACCGCGATCATCGCGCTAGCGCTGTATCCGGACGAGCTAAAGGAGCTCTATGATGAGCTGTTCGCGTACGGGCTAAAGGATATCAAGCTCTTTTCGCTTTTGGAGGATGAGAGCAAAAAGATTCGCGACGTATCGATCGAGGATCTGCTCGCGCGCAAGCCCAAAGACCTCGACACCAAGGCGATTGAAAATTTTATCAAAGACAAGATCGTGCTGGTAACGGGCGCGGGCGGCACGATAGGAAGCGAAATTTG
>CAUUQJ010000209.1:0-3531 GCA_963547085.1 uncultured Campylobacter sp.
CCCTAAAATGTGCGTTTCAAGCGCAAAAGCCCCATCGGTGCTAAGGCGCTCTCCCACAAAACTCACGCTTTTGTAGTTTGTGCCGCACACGCTCGTGACGGTTGCGTAAACGCCGCTTTTTGGCATAAAATAGCCGCTCGCATCAAGATTTAGCGTCGCTACGAACTCCCGCGCCCCGCGCCCTTGACCGCGCACGATCCGCCCACAGATCTCGTAATCTCGCCCCAAAAGTTCCGCCGCCTCTTCGCACCGACCGTGCAATAAAAGCTCTTTGATCCTGCTTGAATGCACGCCACCGCCGCTTAAGCAAAACTCCCCTAAGACGCAGGTTTGCCCGCGAAATTCGCGTCTTAAAAATTCTATGTCCCACGCCCGATCACGCCCAAATCTAAAGTCCTCGCCGACGACAATTTTTTGTAAATTTATGAAATTCTGCCTTAAAAGTGCGATAAATTCGCCTCCGCTAAGGCTTTTAATAGCGCGTAGATCGCAATAAAAAATCTTTTTGTTCGTAAATGCCTGCCGTGACGCAAAAGGGGTTAGCTTCGTGCCACCACCTGCTAGGATTACGATTATTGCGCCGTGCTCGCCTAGACGCTCAAATAATTTTTGATGTCCAAGGTGCATGCCGTCGAAGTTACCGATCGCTACGGCGTGCACGTCATCGCGGTTTGCGCCTTGTAGCGTTGCGAAAATCTCGCCACGTGTGAACTGCTCGCTTAGGCGCGCGCGTAGTACTTCCGCACAAGCAGGAAGCATGCCCTGGGCTTGCGCGTCTACGCCATTGCCGCAAGTGTCGCCACAGGCCGTTTCGTTACTGCAAGCAGTGTCTGCTTCATCTGCGCGGTGCGCATCGTCGGTTTTATTTTCACTGAGCTCTTGTCTTGTACGTTTGATATTTTGAGATGAATTTTCTCCATTGCTTGCGGAATTTCGCTCCACAAAATTTTGCAAGTTGTAATTCTGTGCGATGGAATTTCGTTCCGTAGAATTTTGCTCTTTAAAATTCCGCAGCGAAGCCTCTGTATGGTCTTTATATGATTTTTGATTAGCCATTATTGCTGCTTCGTCCAGACGATTTTTTTGGTGTCGTAACCGCTATGCTTCGCCTTTTTTAGATAGAGGATGCGGATCGGCTCGGGCAGGGTTTTGGTGCGCGAGAGGATATACAGCTCGCTCGTATCGGCGCCGAAAATCAGGGCGTAGCGATAGTCGCCGTCCACCTGCGCCACGCGGTAGAGGGAGTCGGAAATCAGGCCTTTTTGATAGAGCAGGCCTACGTTTTTATCGCCCGCAAACTCCAACACGTGCTGCTCGTTTTCGATTTTTCCCGAGCTTGTTTTGGCGGTTTTTAGAAGATTGATCGTAGAATTTTTATCGACGAAGCACTCGTATGCGGTGTTTTGCAGCTCGCCGCCGCCCTTCATGCGGGCGATCTCATACCAGCCGCCGCTAAATTTAGCGATGTCGAAATTTTTTACCAGCGGCGCTTTCGGGCTCAGGCTTTTGGCGCATGAGCCCAAAAATAGCGCGCAAAACGCCAATATAATTAAGTTTTTAAATTTCATCGTTCATCCTTTTTAGAATATAGAAAAATTCCCTATTCCCCTCTTTGCCCGTGATCTTACAGGCGCTAGCGTGCATCACAGCAAGCCCTAGCTCGGCGCATAGTCGCTCAAATTTCGCCCGTGCGGCACGCACTGCTTTTTCGTCCTTAAGCACGCCTTTTTTATTTCGCTTTACCTCCGTGCCCACCTCGAATTGCGGCTTGAATAGCACGATGAGAGCGCTTTTTGCGAGGCTTGCGAGGCTTTTTAAGATCAAATTTAGCGAGATGAAGCTCACGTCGCAGGTAATTAGATCAAATTTTTTCTCGCTTGCAAACTCCCTGATGTCGGTGTTTTCGCGCACGATCACGCGAGGATCGCGCCGCAAAATTTCGCTTAGCTGTGAGCTGCCGACGTCAAGCGCAGTCACGCTCTTTGCGCCGCGCTGCAATAAAATCTGCACAAATCCGCCCGTGCTACTGCCCACGTCCAAAACATCGGCTCCCGCCAAATTTAAAATGTCTTTTTGCAAGGGCTCTGCTTGCATAGGCTTCGCACCGCCTTCGTTGCGGCACGCGCCCACCTTGCCACCCGATTTGGAGGTTTTCGCCGCAATTAAAATCTCTGTCGTTTCGGCGTCTGCGTCCATTTGCAAATGCTCCGCCGTATCGGCGTCTGCGCTCGTCTGTAAAAATTCTACCGTTTGCTTGCCTGCACCGGTTTGTAAAAGCTCTGCCGTCTCGGCGCTAGTTTTTGCCGTACGGATCGCCTCGGTAGTCGCTTTAGCGCTTTTTGTCGTCGCGGTATTTATTTCTGCGATCTTTGCCGCCGTCGCGCTTGGAATTTTGGCTGCCTCGTCCGCGTCTAAAATTTTATCCGTAGTCGCAAAATCTACATTTGAAATTTGCATCGTTACTTCGCCCGCTCTTTGCGTCGCTGCCGATTTGCTGTCCGCGCTCTTTGCGGCACTGCACTGCTTTGAAATTTCTACCGCCGAGTTAGGCGAATTTGCGCTGCAGCTTGCCAAAAGCCCGTTTTCGGCGAGCTCGTCAAGAAAGCCCGCAAGCTTGAGCGCGCCTCTGCTTACGTAAATTTGATCAATCGCGCTGATTTCGCCGCTCTGCTCGGGGGCGATCTGTACAGAGGGCCTGTTTTGCACGGCGCCACGCAGCAAAATTTTATCCTGCTTTATCAGTGCGGCGGCCTGATTTCTGCTGATTTTAAGCGTATTTGCGACGAGCAGATCAAATCTCATTTTGTCTTTTCTCCGCGTCGCGCGGCGGTGAAATTTTAAATCTCACGCAGTTTTTGCGCGAGCTTGAGTTTAAAATTTTATCGCGCATAGCAAAGTCTCGTGCAGTAGTGCCGCAAGGCTCAAGCTTTAACCTGCGCCGTGCCGCAAATCTAGCCATACTATGCGTTGCGGGTTTCGGCTCGCTGTGCGTTGTAAATTTTATCTTATCGCTAGCGAAAATTTTAAAATTTTTCATATCGGCGCAGTGTTTGAGCGGCGCAAAATTTGAGATATTCTTGCTTGCAGCCGCACCTATCGGCATCGTGCTAGCCGTTTTAGCGCCGCGGCAGGTATAGCCCGCGCGCCTCGCAGAAACCGCCTCTCGGTCTGCCGCTTTTACGCACGCCTTAGAGCCCAGCGATCTTACAACGGCCGCTCGATTTGTCGCTTTTGCTCTTGCCGCTTGCTCATGCGCTACAAAATTTTTAAAATTCTCGCGCTTCGTAAAACACGCAAGCGCCGCAGGGCGGAGATTTCTTTTAAAATTTAACCCCGCGCCGTTTGAGTGCGGGTTTGAGGCCAAGCAAAAAACCTTCACTCGCCGCTCCCCGCAAGCGCTTCGGGCTCGCTCTTGCCGGGTAAATTTGCACCGGTCGTCGCCAGGCTCGCGAGCGCTTCAAACTCGCTCTCATCGATCACTCGCACACCAAGCGAGCGAGCTTTTTGCAGCTTGGAGCCCGCTTCTGCGCC
>CAUUQJ010000210.1:0-3515 GCA_963547085.1 uncultured Campylobacter sp.
GAAAAGCGGTGCGGATAAAAAGCGGGGTAGCGCCGATCTGCTCGCAAAAGAGCAGCGCGCCGCGAGCGAAACACAGCGCGATTTTGCGGCGCTGAAAAAGAGCGAAAAGAGCAAAATTGCGGCAGAAGCGGCAAGCGGCGCAGATAAAAAGTACAATGCGAGCGGTTTTGCAGTTAAAGACACGGGCAAAAAATCTCGCGCGACCAATCTTTCGACGCAAGGCGCGGGTGAAAAATTTTATGCAAACGAGCAAAACGAGCAAAGCGGATACTTCAAGGAGAAAAACCTGGCCGTTTTCGATCAAACTAGGCGCTGGCTCGATCTGTATTTTAGCGGACGCGAGCCGGGTTTTACGCCCGCTCTAAATCCCGTGGGCTCGGCGTTTAGGCGCGCCGTGTGGGAGATTTTGCTTAAAATCCCATACGGCAAAACCACGACCTACGGGCAGATCGCGCGCGAAATCGCCGCGGCACGCGGGCTAGCGAAGATGTCCGCGCAAGCCGTGGGCGGCGCCGTGGGACACAACGAAATCTCGATCATCATCCCCTGCCACCGCGTTATAGGCGCGCACGGCAGCCTCACGGGCTACGCGGGCGGCATCGATAGAAAAATAAAGCTGCTGAAGCTCGAAGGCGTCAATATGCGAGGACTTTTCACGCCCGCGAAAGGCACCGCCCTATAAGGCGGCGCGGCAAAATTTGAAAGATCGCAAATTTTAATGCTTGTGCCAAGTCGCGATAGAAGCGATTAAATTTAAACCCGAGGGCACACCGCCCTAAATTTTACCATAGCGTTAGCAGCGCGCGTATCCTGCGAGAAGCAAACAGATGCTGCGCCGCGATAAAATTTCAACCGCGATGTCGCGAGCATTAAATTTATGCCGCAATTCCCGCCCATCGATACCGAAACAAGCGCAGGTAGCGATTAAATTTAAAAAACCGAAGCTAGTTTCGGATCTCAAATTTAAACCGAGATTCGCGTACAAAGCTCGCAAGCGCCAAGCACAAAACTTGCGTCTCTAAATTTTAAAAGGCAGCTCGGCTTGCCGAAGCGGCGCGACTCCGTAAAATTTCAATTTCGATTCGCCGCCCTAAACGAATCGGTAAAATTTCTCGGCAAAATTTTGCCGATTTATCGGATCATAAAAATTTTAAAGCCCAGACGCAACCGAGTTTTAAAATAAAATTTTACGACCCCCGCGGCTCTGCTATCTGGTTTCGTTTGAGCGGAGTAAATTTAAAATTTCGCCCCCTGCTCGTTCAATAAAATTTTATCGCAAAAACCCACCTAAAAATGGGGAAAACCCGCTATAATCTTGAAAAAATTATGAAGCGCTTTTTGGAAAAATTTCTACTCTTCGCCGCGATCTTACTCATCGCAAGCATCGTGCTTAACAAGATCTCGGGCAAATTCGGACTTCCTTCACTCATCGTATTTTTGGCAGTGGGGATGCTCGCGGGCTCGGACGGGCTTTTGCGCATCGATTTTACGAGCCACCGCATCACTCAAGACGTCGGTATGATCGCGCTTATTTATATTTTATACGCGGGCGGGCTCGATACTAATTTAAAATCGATCCGCCCGGTAATGGCTAGCGGCATCATCTTAGCGACGCTCGGGGTGGTGGTTACCGCATGCGCGACGGCGGTTTTGGTTAAAATTCTACTCGGCTTCAGCTGGCTTGAAGCGCTACTTTTAGGCGCTATCATCTCTTCTACAGACGCTGCTGCGGTCTTTGCGATACTGCGCGCCAAAGGTATTTCGCTAAAAAACAATCTCGGTCCGCTGCTAGAGCTCGAATCGGGCAGCAACGATCCGATGGCGATCTTTTTGACCGTCACGATCATCCAGATCATCTCGCTAAACCAAAGCCCGAGCGCGATTGATATGCTGACGCTGCTAATCAAGCAGTTTTTAATCGGCGGGCTTATGGGTTACGCCTTCGGCAGGGCGCTGCCGTCGATTTTCAATAGATTAAGGCTTGAGCATTGGGGGTTGTATCCGGTGTTTTCGATGGCGTGGGTGGCGCTACTTTTTACGCTGTGTATGAAACTCGGCGGCAACGGCTACATCGCCGTTTACGTCGCGGGAATGTTCGTCAATAAGCGAGAATTTGCACACAAGAAAAACCTCATCGGCTTTCACGACGGCATAGCATGGACGATGCAGATCACGGTATTTATCACGCTGGGGCTTTTGGTTTTCCCGTCCGAGCTGCCCGCCGTCGCGCTTATGGGCTTTGTAACGGCGCTATGGCTGATGTTTGTCGCGCGACCTTTGGGGGTATTCATATCGCTCGCGTTCTCTAAATACAGCAAGAAAGAGAAGGTCTTTATCTCATGGGTCGGGCTTCGCGGCGTCGTGCCTATCGTGCTTGCGACCTATCCATACGCCGCGGGGATCGAGCACGCGGGACTTATCTTTAACACCGTCTTTTTCATGGTCCTAATCTCGGTGCTGATACAGGGAATGAGCCTGGAGCGCGCCGCGGATAGATGCGGCGTACGCGAGCCGCCGGAGCCTGAGAGTGCGGAGCCCAATTCGAATATGCCGATCTTTTATCGCACGCTGCGCCAATACACCGTGGATAACGGCTGCGTGCTGATCGATAAAATTTTAGCCGAGCTTGAGCTGCCGGAGGATTTCCTCGTCATCCTAATCAGGCGGCACGGCGAATACATCAAGCCTACCGGCTCGACGGTGCTGCAAGAGGGCGATCTGCTGCTCGTCCACTGCGATGAGGAGAGCGTATATAATGCGGTTTTGAAGGGTTTTGAGGCGCCTAAAGCGTAAGCTTGCGGCGCGGAGCTGCGGCGCAAAATTTTAGTTTAGCGCGCCTTTTGCCGCTCGCAACGACTTGATTATCCGCGCCTAAATTTACGCCATCGCGTAAAGATCACTAGTTGCAAAGGCGCAATTTTAAATTTCGCAGAGGCTCCCAAACTTACGAGATTTAAAATTTCAGCCGCACGAAATTTGACCCAAAAGCATCAGTATTAACGGGGCGCCGATCCGTTTTGAAATTTAACCGCGTAAATTTTAAATTTTCTAAAATTTCGTAAATTTCAAAACCGGTTTAAATTTGGCAGGTTCCAAACGGATGAAATTTTAAACCTGCCTACCGAGACGCTAAGGTCCTTGACGATCGATCGATTTTAAAATTTTTATCTGGCAAATTTATGCAGGCTTACGGCTCTGAAATTACGTAAAAAACGGTAAATTTGAAACTCCAACGGAGTAAATTTGCACGAACAGACGGCAAAAGAAATTTACGAGGTTTTTAAGTTTCAAACTCCATCGGAGTAAATTTAAATTTCACTGCTCTTGCGGCGCAATATCGAAATACCGTATTTCAAATCGCTACGACTGTAAGAGCTTGCAGCATTTAAATTTAGCGCTTTTAGAGCAGCTCACTCGCACTCCCAGCGGTGCTTTTTCATATCGATGCGCTCGCCTCTGAATTCCACGCCTTCGGCCTCTAGCAGTTCGCGCTGAGCCGCAAAGCTCGCCGCCAA
>CAUUQJ010000211.1:0-3482 GCA_963547085.1 uncultured Campylobacter sp.
CTTTTAAAAAAATCAAAAAACTAAAAATAGGGGGGAAATTTGATAGATGGTGTCCTGCGTTGGATTCGAACCAACGACCCCCTCATTAAAAGTGAGATGCTCTACCTACTGAGCTAGCAAGACATCGTAAGAAGTGGCGCGACGAATGGGGCTCGAACCCACGACCTCCGCCGTGACAGGGCGGCATTCTAACCAGCTGAACTACCGTCGCACCAAAAATCACACTCGCAGCGCAAGTGCTAAAGAAGTATGAAATCCAAGGATTTCAAAATGGTGGTCGCTGTAGGGATCGAACCTGCGACATCCACCTTGTAAGGGTGGCGCTCTACCAGCTGAGCTAAGCGACCGTTTGGGTTTAAAAAAGAAATGTGATTATATATCCAATACGATTAATTTTCACTTAAACAATGATGAAAAGACTGAAATTGTGCTATACTTGCGACATAAAATTTTATCAAAGGCTCGGTAAATTTAGATGAAAAAGTTGGTTTTCGCCCTGTTTTTAGCGCTTCAAGCCCCTGCTTACTCGCCAAACGAGATCGTAAACGCCATCGCCGCAGTAGCGCAAAACGAAGGGGTAAAGCCTGAAATTTTATACACTATCGTCAAAATCGAAAGCGACTTCGAGCCCTACACGATCTCCTTTTTGACGAACAAAGCAAACGCCGATTATTTTGCAGGCCTGCGCAATCAAAATATCCGTATCAAGACGAGCAACTACAGCCTAAATTCCAGCAAATGGGTCGTTACGATAATACCGGCAAACGAAATTTACGCCGTGCAGATCGCCAAGTACCTGTACGAGGACGGCTTTAGCATCGACGTAGGGCTCGGGCAGCTAAACGCCGTAAATTTCAGCCAAAATGAGATAGATTATATATTCAACCCGATGTATAACCTCACCAAATGCGCCAAGATCTTGCGCAAATGCTGGAACGCCAAAAATAAAAATATAAAAGACACGATCGAGTGCTACAACTACGGCATGCGCAAGCGCTACTCAAACCCTTACTACAAACGCTTTTACGAGCATTACGAGAAATTTTTCGGCAAGCCCTATTAAGAGTTAGTAAAATTTCGCTAAAATCGCGCAAATTTTAAAAAAGGATGTTTCATGATACTGATCGCAGGACCCTGCGTGATCGAAAGCCGCGAGCTGATAATGCAAGTCGCGGAAAGTTTGCGCAAATTTAACGAAATGAGCGGGGTGGAATTTTACTTCAAAAGCAGCTTCGATAAAGCCAACCGCACCAGCATCTCAAGCTTCCGCGGCCCAGGACTTGAGCGCGGCTGCGAAATTTTAGCCGAGGTAAAGGAAAAATTCGGCTATAAAATTTTAACCGACATCCACGAAAGCTACCAGGCAGAGCCCGTCGCGCGCGTCGCCGACGTGCTGCAGATACCTGCATTTTTGTGCCGCCAAACCGACCTTCTCGTCGCCGCAGCTAGCACGCAAGCGATAGTAAATATCAAAAAAGGTCAGTTTTTATCGCCGCAGGCGATGAAACACAGCGTCGAAAAGGTGCTGCAAACCCGCAGCGCGCGGGCCTATACTCCGCAAAGCGGCGCGATATCTAGCGATACAAAGGCCGCTCAAAACAGCGCCTGCTCTAGCGATACCGAAATTTACAGCGCGCAAAGCGGCGCCCGAGGCGGTGCGGATAGCGGTTCTTCAGTGCTAGGCGCGCGAAATTATTGCGGTGCACAATCGGGCACACAAAATTTTATTCATACTTGCGGCGCTGGAAGCGGTGCTGAAAATGCTGCTAAAGGTACGGCGATGCCTTGTGCCGCGCAAAGCGATAACGAAGCGCAAAACACGCCGCAGCCAAACTTATCTCATACTTGCAACGCGCAAGACAGCTCGATAAGTGCTGCTCAAAATGCCCCACAGCCAAGCGGCGACGGAATGCACGATCTGGCGCGCCGCCACGGCGTTTGGCTTACCGAGCGCGGCAGTACCTTTGGCTACGGAAATTTAATCGTCGATATGCGCTCGCTGCCGATTATGCGCGAGTTTGCACCGGTCATTTTCGACGCGACGCACAGCGTGCAGATGCCTAGTATCGGCGCTACGAGCGGCGGCGACTCGCGCTTTGTGCCGTACCTCGCGCGAGCGGCGGCGGCCGTGGGCGTGGACGGCTTTTTTTACGAGACGCACCTTGATCCCGCTCACGCACTTTCGGATGGACCGAATATGCTAAATCTACAGCAGCTAGAGCGCGTCGTAGCCCAGACGCTCGCAATTCAAAAAGCACTCGGATTTTAAAATTTTAATATATTGGCAAAATTTGCTTTTTCTTGATGCCTATTGAAAGGCGGTTTGAAATTTTAACGCTCGCCGGACGGGCGTTAAAATTTTTATAATACACGCATGGTTCGCACCTAAAAATGTAAAAACATCTGAGCATAAATCGATAGACTTATCATTGCGCTTGATTATCATCTGTTTTGCCAAAAAATTCAAACTTTCAAGTTTATAAATTTTTAAGCCTCAAATTTAAAAATTTCCCCGACCTCGATGCCTAAAATTTTTGAAATTTTATAAATATGCTCTAAATTGAAGTGCTTGTCGTAGCGGCAGCTCTCGCAGTTTGAGTAAAATGCGACCGACTTTATATCCATACTTAGCGCCATATCCAGCTGGCTCATACCCTTGCTTTCGCGTAGTTTACGGACGTTGGCGGAGATTTGAAGATAAAAATTTTGTATCTCGTCGCCGTCAAAAAAGGCTAAATTTTCACTCATTTTTTTATCCTATAGGTAAAGTAAAAATTAAACTTTATTTGGATAAAATCCGCAAATCTATATCCTATGGGATAAATATTTAGAGAGAGGCGATGCTGATGAGTTCTAGAAGAATCCAAAATTCCTTTATTTTGCCTGACAACTGGCTAGAATATGTAACGACTTACAATATTTATAAAGATAAACGCTTATCACCGTCACAACAAGCTATATTTAAATGCATACAAGATTACATTATAGATAATGCAAATCACGATAAGATAAAAAATATACTATCCATTAGTCCTTGTATTGAGTTTATCAAATACATTATTAACGGGAAAGTTTCATGGATACAACGATATAGGAAGTTGCCGCTCCATTTAGCAAAAATAACACTTTGCGAATTAAAAGGTCAGAAAGGCATAGAATTTGCTAAAAAATTTATATCGTTAGAAGTAGAATTATATGCTTGTTCGTATTTCGCAGAACAAGGCTTTTCTTATCAAGATAGAAGTATTGAGAATGGGGCATGTGATTTAATAATGGAGAAAGACGGAAAAATATATAATATAGAAGTAAAAACGAAAGAGAACGACGATATATTGCTATCAAGATTATACGATATTTTAGAAGCTTATTCGTATTTAAAACAATTTGAGTTTATGCAGAGAAAAATCATATTGATAGAATTTAAAGATAAAGGGGGCACCAATAAATATAAAGATTTACCTTATATGCTTTGTGATATAGAG
>CAUUQJ010000212.1:0-3466 GCA_963547085.1 uncultured Campylobacter sp.
GCGTAGCGTTGCGCAGCGGTAACGAAGTCCCTACTCAGGCGCCCTCGCTGATATAGGTTGCCTAGCTTGTGGCAGGCTATGGCGACGTTTTTATCGCACGCTGCGGTATAAAATACGCCCGCTTGCGTCGCATTGCCCTCGCCATCGTATAGGGCACCCAAATCAAAGCAGCTATCTTTCTCGCCCGCCTCGCAAGCCTTGGCAAAAGCGAGCTTGGCGCCATCGTAATCTCCGCGGGAGAGCTTGTCGCGCCCCAGCTGCGCGCAGCTTACGCCATCGCCGCGGTAGCACTTAAACGATAAAACGGGTGACGGCCAAAAAAGCACCACAACCAAGATGCAAACGGCAATCGAAAGCGCCGCTATGTCGATGATCTTTCTCATATCTATCCTTTTTGCGGCGATGCGCCGCGTGGCTTAAGGAGTACTCTTGCAGGCAAATCCCGCCAAGGAGAATTTTACGAATTAAATTTCGTCGCATAAAATTTAATCTGCACAAAAATTTTAGTCCTCAAGCCTTGTTTTAAAATTTTACTTCGAACTTCCACGCCGCAAAATTTTAAAATTTCAAAATTCCGCAAGCAGTAAATTTGCAGCCGAATTTAAATTTTACGAACAGCGCAGTGGCGATACCGTAAAATCGCTCGTAAAATTCTAAAATCGAAATTTTACGAGCCGTAAATTTAGAACTAGCTTTAAAATTTCATAGCTATAAATTTTAAGTAAAATTTCGCTTTGTATTTTAAATCATAAAATTTCGTTCGTGAGATTTAGGGCTATCGGCGAGAGATGTAGCCCGCGCGACTACATCTTCTCTTTCGCGCTTAAGCCCATCAGAGCAAACGCCGTGCGGATGCTGAGCGCCACGAGCGCAAACAGCTTGAGTTTCGCGTCCTCGTTCTCGCTGCCTACGACGCGGTTTTCGTTGTAGTATTTGTGAAAGTCCGCCGCGAGCGCCTTTAGGAAATCTGGCAGCTTATGCAAGCCGCGCGAGTTAAAAGCGTCATTTAAAATTTCATTCAAGCCAAGCGCCGCAAAAGCTAGGCCGAGCCCCGCTTCATCCAGCGTGCCGAAGTCCGCGCCCAAGACGTCCGCCTCGCGCTTGCCCGCTTTGGTAAAAATTTGATTGACCCGCGCGTGAGCGTAGTTGATGTAAAAGATCGGATTGCTGCTGTCCTCGCGCGCGAGCTCGTCCACGTCGAACTCAAGCGGCGTCTCGCCCTTTTTGCTGATGAAGATAAATCGCATAGCGTCTCTACCGATCGCAGCGAGCACGTCGCTCATCAAGATCGCATTGCCCGCGCGCTTGCTCATCTTGTAGGTCTGCCCGTCTTTGAGCAAATTTACCATCTGCATTAGGATGATCTCGAGCCTGCTTTCGTCGTAGCCCAGAAAATGCACGGCAGCCTTTAAGCGCGCGATGTAGCCGTGGTGATCGGCTCCCCAGATGTTGATACATCTATCGTAACCGCGCTCAAATTTGTTGTTGTGATAGACGATGTCGCCCGCAAGATAGGTCGGGCGCGCATCCTCGCGGATGACGACGCGATCCTTTTCGTCGCCGAGCTGCGATGAGCGGATCCAAATTTTGCCCTCCTGCTCATACATCTTGCCGCTGCGCTCAAGCTTCTTAATCGTAGGCTCAAGCTCGCCGTAGAGGCTCTTTTCGCTAGCCCAGTTTTGGATGTGAATGCCCGCGTCTGCGAGATCTTTTTGGATGATCTTTAGCACTTCGTCTTTGGCAAACTCCGCAAGCTGCAAGATCCGCGATTCGTCACGGAAAATTTCATCGCCGAATTGGGCGCGCGCAAGAGGGATGATCTCATCGATATACTCGCCGCGATAGTATTTCTCGGGGTAGCTCACGTTCTCGCCCGCAAGCTCGCGCGCACGAAGCGCGATCGAAGTGCCCAAAAGCTCGATCTGATTGCCTGCGTCGTTGATGTAGTACTCGGTATCGACGCGGTGCCCAAGATAGCCTCCGATGCGCGCGAACGTATCGCCGTAAACAGCGCCGCGCACGTGCCCGATATGAAGCGGACCGGTCGGATTAGCGCTGATGTATTCAAGCAGAATTTTTTGCGGCGCGGCGGCGGAATTCCACGCCTCATCGCAATTTGATGCTACGACAGAATTTGACGCCTCCTCGGAATTCCGCGATTTGGCGGCGTCATTGCCGCTCGCAGCCAGATTCGCAGCGGAGCTTTTGCTAGCAAGCTCGCTCGCGCAAAGCTTTTCCGAAGCCGGTAAAATTCCGCGTCCGAGCTCGGCATCATTTTTCGCAAAATCGCCGCCCAGTCTAAGGGCGTTTTCAGCAAGTGCGCCCAACACGGCGGGCTTTAGATGAAAATTTAGATAGCCGTTCACCGCCGTAGCACTTAGAATTTCGCTATCTTTAAATTTAGCTGCAAGCTCCTCGGCGATAAGCTTTGGCGCCTTTCGCAGCTCCTTAGCCAGCGCAAAAGCCTCGGGCGAGGCGTAATGGGCCAAGCTTTTATCTTTGGGTTTTTCTAAAACGACTTCGCGAGATAAAATTTTAAAAATTTCGTTTAAGACTAAATTTTTCAAATCCTTTACGCCTTTTTAGTATCGCTGATTTCGGCGTCTTTAACCTCTTGCTCCATCTTTTTCTCGACCTTTTGCGGTTCGTCGTCCTCTTCCATCTCTTTTTTGAAAGTCTTTATGCCCTGTCCTAGACCCTTTGCAAGCTCCGGGATTTTTTTCGCTCCGAACAGCAACACAACAACGATCAAAACAATCAGCCAGTGTCCAATACTCATAGAACCCATTTTTTCTCCTTTAAATTTTCCAAATTTCGATTAGCTTGCCTATGTCGCGGCTCGCCGTTTCTAGTTTGATAGTTTTGTAGATTGATCTTAAATTCTCATACGCCGCTTCCAGGCGGTCGTTTATTATGAAATAATCATACTCGCCTAGGCGCTCCATCTCCTCTTGCGCGTTTTGCAGGCGCAAAGCAATATCGGCGGGATCATTATCGCCGCGAGCGCGCAACCTATCCCTAAGCTCCGACAAGCTCGGCGTAGTAATAAATACGCTAGTAAGCTCGCTTTTAGGCACTTTGCTACGCACGATCTCATATCCTTGCACATCGATGTCAAAAATAACGATCTTGCCCCGCTCGAGCTCGCTCGTAGCGGCTTTTAGCGAAGTACCGTAGTATTTGCCGTGGACCAACGCCCACTCTAAAAACTCTCCGCGCTCGATGCCTGTGCGAAACTCGCTCTCGCTTATGAAGTGATAATTCACGCCGTCCGCTTCACCCGCACGCATTTCGCGCGTCGTAGAGGAGATCGAGAAGTATATCTGTTCGCCAAATTCTGTGATAAGACGCTTTATGAGCGTGCTTTTGCCGCTGCCGCTGGGACCGGAGACGAGCAAAATTTTGCCTTTCACTATCTATCTCCAAACGATATGTCGATATTGATCTTAAAGTCCTTCAGCGCGTC
>CAUUQJ010000213.1:0-3441 GCA_963547085.1 uncultured Campylobacter sp.
AAAATTTCATCTATCTGCGAAAAGATAGTTTGCGGCGGCGTTAAGGCATCGTCGCTAAGCGCGTAAATTTCGCTCATCTATCCTCGTCTTTTTTAGGCATCGGCACGCCGTTTAGGATGCAGTTGGTAACATCCCAAAATTTTGCGCTATACATTCCGCGTTTAGCCTCTTTGGCTTCCTCGGCGGCTTTTAAAAGAAGTTCGCTATCGTCGGTTGTCGGCACGGCAAATCCTGCTGCCACTAGGTCCAATCGCAGATTGCTTTTAGGATCGCTTGCGTCGCAGACATAGGCGTCATTGCCGCGATCGATTAAATTTACGTAGTAGCGCTTGCCGGGTTTTATCACAGACTCGAGAGCTTTTTTATATTCTTTGTCGAATTTTTTCAGCTCTTTAGCGTCCGTTATGCATCTAGAAGCGTCCGCGGCGATTATATTTAAATTTTTTAAGTCGCAGGGAAAGAAGCGATCTTTTTGAGCCTTTCTAAAGGTAAAAACGAAGCTTCTGCCATCATTGCCAAGACCTGCAAACGCAGCAATGCCGTATCTGTCTTTTTGCTCCGCAAAACTCTGCGTGCAGAGCAAAATCGCAAGCGTCAAAAATATCTTTTTCATAGGATTCCTCTTAGGCGGCGCAAATTCTATGAGAGGAATTTGCGCCTAAATTTTGCGGATTATTTTAAATTATATTTTTCCAAAAGCTTTTCGTAGCTTCCGTCCTTTTTCATCTCCTCAAGCGCTGCGTTAAACTTAGCTAGCAGCTCGGGATATTTGCCCTTATCAAATGCGATCGAAAAACCCTCGCTGCCGTCGGATTCTTTAAAAAATGCGGTTAGATCGTCGTTTTTCTTAAGATATTCGTAGCCTACGGACGAATCCACGCAAAGCGCGTCGATCTTTTTGTTTTTAAGCGACATGACGGCTACAAAAACATTTTCCGTAGCGCTAACCTCGGCGCCTTTGATATCTCTGATCGCAAGCTCTTGAATGGTACCTAGCTGCGCGGCAAGGCGCTTACCCTGCAGATCCGCCTTAGAATTTAACGAGCTATCGTCCTTGCGCTTGATATATAAATTCTCGACTTTATAGTAAGGAGCCGTGAAATCAATAGCCTTTTTACGAGCCGGTGTCGCGCTCATTCCCGAGGCAATCATATCGATTTTACCGCTTTTAATCGCAGGGATCAGCCCGTCAAAGCTCATATTTAAAATTTCATATTTCACACCCGCGCGCTTGGCAAGCTCGGCTACCAGATCCATATCAAAGCCGGTAACTTTGGAGTTTTCATCCACGAACTCAAACGGCGGATACTCGGCGTTCGTGCCCACGATGAGCGTATCTTTGGTGATGTCTTTAGCGACTAGCGAACCGCAAAGCAAAGCGCCCGCAACTAGAAATCTAATAAATTTTTTCATTTCCCTCTCCTTTAGTGGTTTAAAATTTTATTTAAAAATTCTTTCAATCTCGGATTTTGCGGATTTTCAAATACGTTTTTAGGCGTATCGTCCACAGCGATCTTGCCGCCCTCCATAAAAAAAATTCTATTCGCGACATTGCGTGCAAAGCCCATCTCATGCGTTACCACAAGCATCGTAATGCCCTCTTTGGCGACCTCTTTCATTATGCCTAACACCTCGCCTATCATCTCGGGATCTAACGCCGAAGTTGGCTCGTCGAATAAAATCACGTCCGGATTTACCGCCAAACTTCTAGCAATTGCGATGCGTTGCTTTTGTCCGCCGCTAAGCTTGTGCGGATAAGTATAGGCCTTATCACTAAGACCGACCTTTTGTAGCAGCTCCTCCGCTTTTGCTAAGGCTTGTTCTTTAGTATAAATGCCCGCTTTTATGGGCGCTAGAGTTAAATTTTCCAGCACGTTTTTATTTGCAAAGAGGTTGAAATGCTGAAACACCATACTAACTTTGCGGCGAATTTTATTAATATCGGTGTGCTTATCGGTAATATCCTCGCCGTCTATTTTAATAGTGCCGCCGCTTGGAATTTCAAGTAAATTTAAGCAGCGCAAAAAGGTTGATTTACCGCCGCCACTTGGACCGATGATCGCTACGATATCGCCTTTATTTATGGTCTTTGAAATTCCTTTTAGCACCGATAAATTGCCGTAGGATTTGGTTAAATTTGATATTTCAATCATTGCGGTTTAACCTACTTTCTAGCATTTTTACTAAAAACGAGAAAAATTTCACGCTTGCATAGTAAAGCACTGCGGCAAAAAGTATCGGCTGGACGGTATAAAGCGCCGCCTGCATGCTTTTTGAAAAAAACGTAAGATCGGTAATTGCTACGAGGCCCACGACCGAGGTTTCTTTAAAAAGACTTATAAACTCATTCGCAAGCGCAGGCAGGATATTTTTTATCGCCTGCGGAAAGACGATCTCTTTCATCGCCGTGCCGTAGCCTAGCCCCATCGCGCGCGCAGCTTCCATCTGACCGCGATCGACGCTGTTTATGCCGCTGCGCACGATCTCTGCGACGTAGGCTGAGCTATTAAGCCCCAGCGCAAAGATCGCAGCTGCGATATTATTGCTCCACGTAGCAAAGATAATAAACACAAACACCATCAGCTGGATAACGATTGGAGTTCCGCGGATGATGTCTACGTATTCGTCGATAATGAAGCTTAAAAATTTATTGTTTAGAAATTTTAAAAATGCCAGCATAAATCCTAATGCGATACCGATCACAATGCCGCCGGAGGTCAAAATAAGAGTGATGCCGTAGCTTTTGGCGTATGAAATTTTTTGCGCTTCGCTCAGTTCGGGATAGGTGAAATAAAGCCCCACGGCGATTACAGTCAAAACAAATACGACCTTTAAAATTTTCTCGTTCAACCAAGGCGCCTTTTTCTTAAAATTTAAACGGCAAGAATACTAAAATTTCGTTAAAATCTGGCTAAATTCCGAAAGTAAAATTTTATTTGAAATAGAGTAAAATTAGCTTTTTTAAAAGGAGGCAACGATGAGCTTTTGGACCTATTGCGCAATCGCGATATATTTCGGCGCACTTATTTTTATAGGTAGGTATTATTATGACAAGAATGCGAGCTTAAGCGAGTATCTGCTCGATAACCGCCGCCTGGGCCCATTCGTAACGGCACTTAGCGCGGGCGCTAGCGATATGAGCGGCTGGATGCTTTTGGGAGTGCCGGGCGCGATGTTTGCGACGGGAATTTGCAATATCTGGATCGCCCTAGGACTTTGCGTGGGCGCGTGGTGCAACTATAAATTTCTTGCAAAAAGGCTTAGAATTTACACCGAGGTAGCAAGCGACAGCGTCACGATCCCGGATTTTTTAGAAAACCGCTTCAAAGACCGCACTAAGACGCTTCGCATCATCTCGGGGCTTTTGATCATCATATTTTTTACGCTCTATGTTAGCAGCGGCATCATCGCAGGCGGCAAGACCTTTGAGAGCTTTTTCGG
>CAUUQJ010000214.1:0-3412 GCA_963547085.1 uncultured Campylobacter sp.
TATTTTAACTAAGGTGCTTTCCTTTTTGATAGTATAAGGATCGGTTTGCTCCCTTTCCCTGCCTCTTACGCTATCGTCGTAGGTGCCGTATCCGTAGTTTCTAAGCTCGTGAGAATTTCGATCGGTTCTGATTACTAAAAAGTCAAACCAATTAACTTTTGCAGCCAGGGTATGAGATCTCATTCTCTCTTTATCTCTGCTAGAAATACCGGCTTTAAGGCCGTAAAACCAATCTTTATCGGTTAAATAATCCCTTGCGTCCTTGGTCTCGAACATAACGGAGCCTCCGAGTGCGCCGGAGCCCGCTTTTATCGAGTCTGCGCCCTTGGTAATGGTCGCTTGTTTGACGTTTTCCATCTCGACGCCGTTTCTGGTGTTGTTAAAATTCCCGTATCCCTCAAAAACCTCTTTAAAGCCTTGCGAGCTTAAAGTTTCCGCTTGATGAAGTCCGTCTATCGTGATAGCGACGCGATTTTCGTCCACTCCGCGGATTGAGTAGCCGCTAGAGCCCATCCTGCCAGATTCTACGACGCTAACCCCCGTTTCATACTTTACGAGGTCTCTAGTGTCGGAGACTTGCTGCTTTTCTAGCGTTTTGGCGCTCTTTTTGGTTTCGCCGACTTTTTTGGTAAGCGGGTCGCTTTCTACGTTTCCCGTAACATTGATCTGCCCTAAATCTTGGGAATTGACTTCGCTATCATCTTCCGCAGCTAAAGTGGCCGCGCATAAGCAGAGTGCTCCTGCCGCTGCAATGGAAAACCTAAATAGGCTCATTTTGCTCCTTTTATAATACTATTTCTCATATGCGTTATTAAAAGCGGCGATATATTAGTGAAAAATTCTTTAAATTTAAATTAAAAAGAATTTATTTATCATTTATAATTATAGAGCTTAATTTAATTTAAAGAATTCCCAGGCTTACGCCTTTATCTCTTAAATTTACATTTTTTAAAATTACAAATTTTTACTTTAAATTTAAAAGCGTTTTCATGAAATGCAGACGATGAGACAGTGAGTAAATTTTAAAATTTTAACTTGAGAAATTTTAAAATTTTATAGTATTTTGTAGTTATTTTTGTCGCTTCCATTGAACAGCACAGCTAAATTTTATCTCGCAAACTCGCGTATCTCCTAGAGATGCGGTAGAGATCAACAAAATCAAAGTGTGAGAAGAGGTGCATATGTACCTCTTGCTGTAGTTAGCAAGCGATGTATTATTGCCGCCAAGTAAATGCAGGCCGAGTTTTTAGGCGGGTAGGGTTGAAACGGATGGCGTTTCGGCATAATTTTACAGTGCTAGAGATTTATAAGCGTGCAAATTTTTGGATCTGCAAAAGCGCAGCAAAATGCCGCAAAATGCTTGCAGTGCTAGCAACAATATAATAAGATGCGGCGCTGTGTTTATCTGAAATCTGCGCCGCACAGCGATTTGATCGCGTAAAATTCCTAGCGATACCATAATGCTGGGCTACAAATGCATGGAATTTTAGCACATATGGACGCTGTTTTTCCGGCTCGGTAAATTTGCACGGCAAAGATTGCGATCTGGGCAGCCATTGCACGACGCATAGCATCAGATGACGTAGCGAGCGGAATTTTATCTACGCACATAGTATTTCAGGCATCATGGCGAACCGGCATTTTACGAAGCTGCGTCCGGCAAAATTTATAAAATTTTAAAATTTTCATAAATTTACTCGCGCATTCACGGCGCAAAATTCTGCATCTAATATTTTATGATCTCGGTTTGCGCGCGGGCTTAGCGCATAGCTAGCCCAAGACGGCGCAAAATTTCTAGACGTCTAGCTCTCCTTCAAAAGCTTAGTTAGCGCCGTGCCGCTTTCATCGTGTTTACGGATGTTTTTATAAATTTTACTAAAATAAGCTTCTAAAAATTCCTGATCATCGATCTTATCTTCGCCCTTTTTCGGCTCGATCTTTCGGTACTCGCCGCTGCTTTGCAGCTCGAATGCAAGCTCGTTGTCGCTTAGCTGAAGCTTTAAAATTTCTTTTAGCTTGTTTTGCAGATTTTCGTTGTAAATCGGGCTCATCAGCTCCAGTCTGCGCTCCAAATTTCGCGGCATCCAATCCGCGCTCGCGATATATAGGCTGGGCTGGGCGTGCGCGAAGTAAAAAATTCTAGCGTGCTCCAGGTATTTGCCGACGATCGAGATCACGCGGATATTTTCGCTAACGCCCTTTAGCGCCGGGCGCAAGCAGCAGATGCCGCGCACGATGAGATCGATCTTCACGCCCGCGGCGCTTGCTTTATACAGCGCCTTGATCATATCGCCGTCGACAAGAGCGTTCATCTTAGCGATGATCCTGCCGGCAGAGCCTTTCTTCTCCTCGTTTTTTATCATCGCTAAAAGCCGCTCTTTGATCTGCATCGGCGACATAGAGAGGTTGCCTAGCTTGCGGTTTTTGTTGTAGCCCGAGAGGATGTGGAAGAAATTCGTCGTGTCCTTATCGAAGCGGTCGCCGCAGGTAAAAAAGCTCACGTCGGTGTAAATTTTAGCGCTAGAGCCGTTGTAGTTGCCCGTGCCTAAGTGGATATAAAATTTTAACTTGCCTTCCTCTTTTTTGATGATCTGAGTTACCTTGGCGTGGACTTTAAAACCCGTGATGCCGTAGATGACGTGCGCGCCGGCGTCTTCGAGCGCCTTCGCCCAGTGCAGGTTGTTTTCCTCATCAAATCTCGCCTTAAGCTCGACCATCACCGTTACCTGTTTGCCGTCGCTTGCGGCTTCGATCAGGCTTTGAACGATCGGGGAGTTTTTCTCCACGCGATACAGCGTCATACGGATCGAGATGACTTTCGGATCCTTGGCGGCCTCTTTGATGAGCTTTTGGACAGGATCGAAGCTCTCGTAAGGATGGATCAGAAGGATATCCTCCTTCTCCATCGCGCTCATAACGGAGGTATTTTCGTTAAAGGGGGGCAGCGTCTTTGGCAGATACTGAGGATGGGCTAGAAAGGAAAAATCCTTATTGGAGGCGATCTCCCAAAGCCCGTCCAGCGTAAGTGGCACGGCGCATTCATATATATCTTTGTAAAAAATTTTAAGATGGGAATTTAGAAATTCTAAAAGCTCGGCATCGGCGTCCTTTTCGATCTGAAGTCGTACGAAAGCCCCCTTGCGGCGCAGCTTAAGCCCCGCTTCCAGGATCATCATAAAATCGTCCGCTTCCTCCTCCTCGATTACGATATCTGCGTTTCGCGTGACGCGGAAGGCTGCGGAGCTGATGAGCTTGTAGCCCGGAAAAATTTCCTCCGCGTGGCGTTTTACGATGGTGCCGATCGGCACGTAGGTGTTTTGCGCGACCTGCACGAAGCGCGGGATCACGCGTGGGATCCTAATCATTCCAAAATGTACCGACTCGGGCGCGCCCTCATCGCAGAGCTTGACCG
>CAUUQJ010000215.1:0-3409 GCA_963547085.1 uncultured Campylobacter sp.
TAAGCAAAAGGGCTAAAATCATCGCCACGGCGCTGATCGTGCTGCTGTGCGCGGGAGCGTATTTTTATGAAAGCGCGAGCGAGCGCTCCGCCAAGCTTGAGGAGGAGATGGTGTTTAAATTTAACGCAGGCGCCAGATTAAGATGCGGCGGCGCGATAAATTCCACTTCTGAAACGCGCGGCGCGGCAAATTCCTCTCCCGAAACGCACGGCGCGGATGCGAGAAATTTGGGCTCGCAAGAGGACGAAGTAAATTTAAACGCGCAGGACAAGGCCACTTCCGCCGCGCAAAACTCCGCCGCTCAAACGAACGAGCAGGCTTCAGCCGCGCAAATAAACGGCGCCGTCTCGGACGGACAAAATTCCGCACAAAGCCCTACTTCGCAAAATTCCGCCGAGCCTGGACAAAATTTTAAATCTCAAAATTCTACTAAAAATTTAGACGTAGCTTCACAAAATTCTACGCAGCAGAACGATACGCAGAACCGCGCGTCGCAAAATTCCGTGAGCCAAGGAGGTATGCGAAGCTATGCCTCACAAAATTCCGCGCAACGAGGCGACATGCAAACCTCCGATCCGCAAGGCTCCGCGCAGAATTTTAACGCAGCCGAGCAAAATTCCATGCAAAGCTCCGCGCAGAATTCTAAAGCTACGCGAAATTTCGCCGCAGACAAAGAGCAAGGCTCCACGCAGATCGTGACGCGAGAAAATTTCACCTACTCCTTTTCGCTGGGCGCTTTCATCGCTAAAAAAAGCGCGGGCGCGGAGTTTAAGGGCAAAACCTACAAGATTAAAGAGTGCGTTTATGATCAGTGACGAACTCTTTACGCGCCTCGATCTGGGCGAGTATCTAGCCAAATTTAAAAGCTTTTTGGCGCGCGAAAAGCCGCTGTTTTTAAGCGGCGATAGCAAGCTAAATTTTGAAAAAATTTCAGAGCTTACGAAATTTGATCTCGCGCAGTGCGAGAGCGTCGCGAACCTAGACGACGCGCTGATGCGCATCTCAAAGCACGGCGTGCTTCATATCAGCGAAATTTACGAGTTTAGCAAGATCGTCCGATATTTTCTGTATCTCAAAAAGCAGCCCTTTGAGGGTAAACTCGCCGCTTGGCTTGCCAAGATCGAGATTCCGCAGCCCATCGCGCAATTAAAGGATTATTTCGACGATCAGGGCGGCTTTCGCGACGCGATAGACGAGCGCTTCGGCGCGCTGAACGAGGCGTTTAAGATAAAGCGTGACGAGATCGAGCAGACGCTAAAAAGGCTGATCTATTCCAAAGCCCTTTCGCCCTATCTCGCCGACACGCAGATCCACTACATAAGCGACACCGAGGCTCTGCTGGTGCGCGGCGGCTTTAATCACGTGCTAAAAGGCAGCGTCGTAGCGCGATCAAGCGGAGGCTATTTTTACGTGCTTCCAGACGCGATCGCGGCTCTGAAATCCGCTCAAAGCGCGATTTTGGATAAAAAAGAGCAGATCGTTTTCGAGCATTGCAAGCAGATCAGCGCGGTTTTTAATAAAAACTTAGCCTTTCTGAAATTTATAAACGCCGCCTTTGATCAGATCGACGCGCTGATTGCGCGCGCCGCGATGGCAAGAGCGAGCGATTATGAGTTCGTCCTGCCCGAGCCCTCGCGCGACATTGTCCTAGACAGCTTCGCCCACCCCGCGCTTAAAAATCCAAAGCGCGTGAGCGTGGAATTTAGCGGTAAAATTCTGCTCATCACCGGCGTGAATGCGGGCGGAAAATCGATGCTTTTAAAAAGCATTCTAAGCGCGGCACTGTTAGCTAAGTACCTCCTTCCGATGCCTATTCGCGCAAGCCTCAGCCGCATCGGCACCTTTAAAGAGTTCGAGCTCATAATGGAGGATCCACAAAACTCCAAAAACGACATCTCGACCTTTGCGGGCAGGATGGTTGCCTTTAGCAAGCTGTTCGGGCGCAAAGAGATTCTAATCGGCGTCGATGAGATCGAGCTGGGTACCGATTTTGAGGAGGCTGCGAGCCTATACGGCGCGATGATCGAGCAGCTGATAAGCGGCGATGTAAAAATGATCATCACCACCCATCACAAGCGCCTAGCGATGCTGCTCGCAAAGGATCCGCGCGTAGAGCTGCTAGCGGCGCTTTACGACGAGAAAAACAGCGCGCCGAAATATGAGTTTTTAAAGGGCACGATCGGCAAATCCTACGCCTTTGAAACCGCGCTGCGCTACGGCATAGCGCAAAATTTGATCGCCGCGGCGCGCAAAAACTACGGCGAAAACAAGGAAAATTTAAACGAAGCGATCTCAAAAGCGATAAATTTAGAGCTTGAGCTAAAACAAAAACTAGCCCAGACGCAGCAAAAAGAGGAGAAGTTAGACGCGCTGAGCGAGGCGCTGAAAGATCAGCGCGAGCGCGCTCAAAGCGAGCTGAAGGCGGAGCTTTCAAGGCTGCAAAACGAATACTACCGCGCCATTTCGGAGGCCAAACGCAGCGTTAGCCTAAGCGACGTGCGCGAAAAGCAGCGCGCCATAAACCGCGCAAACGAGCTCGCACGGGCCGTGCAGCAGCCCGAACTCAGCACGCCCGAGCCGCAAAGCTTCAAGGTGGGCGATCGCGTAAAATACGGCAAGATCAAGGGCGAAATTTTATCGCTCAGCAAAACCCAGGCGCTGATGCTAAGCGATGGCATCAGGCTGCGCGTGCCGCTTAGCGAGCTAAAGCGAAGCGGTGCGGCGCCCGCGCCCGCAAAAAATATCAGCATCAAGGTGCAAAAGCCCTCCTCTGCGTCGCTCGTGCTCGATCTGCACGGCTTGCGCGCCGAGGAAGCGATCAGCAGGCTTGATAAATTCATCAGCCAAAGCCTCGTGATGGGCTTTGATGAGATCATCGTAAAGCACGGCATCGGTACGGGCAAGCTCGCGTTCGCGGTAAAGGAGTTTTTAAAAACGCACCCTAGCGTCAAGGGCTTTCGCGACGGCACGCCCGCAGAAGGGGGCTTCGGCTCAAAGGTTGTATCGCTTTAGGCTTTGGCCCAAAGGTTTTTCGCTTCAGACGCCAGCGCGAACGATGCGGAATTCGCTCATTTCATTTATGCTTTGCCGAGGTTTTGCAAAAGCACGGGTGCTTTTAACGTAGAATTTCGGCGCGGGATTTTAAATTTTACGCCCGCAAAGCTATAAAGCTTTTAAATTTAAACTTAGGATTTTAAAAATTTAAAACGCAAGAGCTCAATTTGAAATTCTAAAATTTTATGCGGCGCAAGCCGCAATAAAAAGAATTTAACGCGAGCCGTGAGGCTCGCCCCTTGAGCGTGCCAGGGGTTGGGGGATTTTAAGGGGGAAGGGGAGCGCCTCGCAAGTAGCGCCCCTTCCCCCTTAAGAGAAAACGCTGCCACGCCCCAAATTCTAGAGGCAAATTCTA
>CAUUQJ010000216.1:0-3364 GCA_963547085.1 uncultured Campylobacter sp.
TCGCCTACGCAGCCAATCTTCTTCTGCCTTTAGCACGTCTTGCACTTAAAACTCTGCAGCCGTTTTTTGTTTTCATGCGGACGCGAAAACCGTGAGTGCGCTTTTTAGGGGTATTGTGGGGTTGGTACGTTCTTTTCATAACTGTTCCTTTAAGAAAATGTAAAGCGGAGATTTTATAGAAACTTTACTTAAAAACCGATAAACAAAAGCAGCCCTAGCGCCAATAAGCGTCGCCTTGCAGCTTTTTACGGCGCAGTTTTAAGTCTTGCTCATTTTTATTGTTTCTCTCCTTGATATCTTGCATCGGCTGCTTTTTCATCGAAAAATCATCATGGTCGCCTAGGCCTTTTGATTCACGTTGCAAATTATTTTGCAAGCTTTGCCGATCTAATTCATTTTTTTGACGATTTAGCATAATTTCACTATGGTTTTTCTCAAATTCTGATTGTTTATCGTCCGCAACATAAGCGCTGGCACCAAGGCTTACTGAGTCATCTTGCGCTCTTAGTGCCGTGCAATCAGCAAATATCGCGCCGCAAAGCAGCCAAAATATCAAAGCCTTTTTCATTTGCGTTTAAATTTACCTGCCATCGCGCGATAAATCGCCGCCTCATTTTGCAGCGTCAAATATCTTTGATTTAGCTCGTTTATCTTAGCATTTACGGCGTCAGTGCGGGCTTCTAGCATATCCTTTAGCTCGCTTGAACCTGCTTCGTATTTCGCAGCGTAAAGATCGGCGATACGCGCCTTTTCATCGTAAGCAGCGCTTAAATTTTTAAGGCTAGCCAGATTGATCTGGTAAATTCTATATAAATTTAGCACCTCATTCGTAGCGTTAGAGAGCGTCTGTTCATAATTTACGACGTTTTTGCGAAAAGCGATCTCCGAAATTTTAAGGCGGTTTTCAACCCTCGCATAATCCAAAAACGGCAGACTTATACTTACGTTGCCGCTTAAAAAATTTAGCTTGAAACTATCGTTAGCGCTCACGCCTTGCCCGTTAGTAAGCCCTGCGCCTAAATTTACGCTAGGAAAGAAATTTAACTTAGCGGTCTGTTCATCGTAAAAGCTGGAATTTAGCCTAGCGATCGCAGCTCTAATGTCGGGACGGTTAGCAAGCGCCGTGTAAGGCACATTTAGATCAACGCCTTGGAATTCTATGGAATTTATCGAATCGGTGTTATCATCAAACTGCAAGCTGGAGGAGATAAGATTTCTCATATATTTATGATTATCCTCGATATTTTTTTGAATGCTTAAGACCTTGTTTTCAAGCCCTAGGATAGAATTTTGAATCTGCCTGTAATCAAGCTGTTCGGACTTGCCGTAATCGTATTTTGCCTTGATTATTTTTTCGATCTCGCGGTAATCGCTTAAATTCTGTTTTGTCCATTTTAGCGAATCGTTTAGATAAAGCATCTCAAAGTAGCCGCTTACTACGGAATTTATAAGAGTCAGGCGAGTATTTTCGAGATCAAACTCGCTAGCTTTGGCGTTCCAGCCCTCGGCATTTACCGCCGAGCGGATCTTGCCGAAAAGATCAAGCTCATAGCTTACATTAAAACCCGAACTATAGGTTTTGTTCCAATTTGAGCCAGTGCTTATATCGCGATTAGCGCCCGCACTCCACGAGCTGCTTAGCGTAGGAAAAAGATCAGCCCTGCTTAGCCCTAAATTTGCATAAGCACTCTCAACGTTTAAAGCTGCTGTTTTTAGATCATAGTTATTCGCAAGGGCTTGATCTACAAGCTTATTTAAGTATGATTCGCCATATTTTTTATACCACAGCGTATCGATTTCATAGCTTGCATTTTCGTCCTTGAAATGCTCTACAGGTTTAAATTCAACCTCACTTTGATTTGAGGCACAACCGCCGATAAAAACAGCTAAAACGCCGCTTAAAATTACTTTGGAATTTATCATCTTCTCTCCTTGATTATTCTTGTGCTAAAGCATCTATCGGATTTAATCTGCTGGCGTTTCTTGCTGGCAAATAGCCGAAAACTATACCGATCGCGGACGACGCCACAAAGGCGATCACGAAAGGCGCGGTAGTAAATTTCATCGCAAAATCCGGGCTTATGGTATTAAACGCAAATCCAAGCGCTAAAGCGATTAAAATTCCTAAAGCTCCGCCTAACGAGCAAAGCAAGATCGCCTCTATCAAAAACTGCTGCAAAATGTTGGATTGCTTCGCGCCGATCGCCATTCTAATGCCGATTTCGCGCGTGCGCTCAGTAACGCTTACGAGCATGATATTCATCACGCCGATGCCGCCGACGACGAGCGAGATCACCGCGATCGATGAGATCAGAATCGTCATCGTGCCGGTAGTGCTTTGTATTGTTTGTTTGATAGTATCTGCGTTCATCGTATGAAAATCCCGCGAGCCGTGTCTTTGGATAAGTAGCTGAGTTAGGCTCTCTTCGGCCACTTGAGTATTGACATCGTCTTTTATTTTGATGGTGATAGAGCTGATTTTTCGATTGCCCGTGATTTTATTCATCACGGTTGAGTACGGCGCGTAAATTCTTAAATTTTCGTTGCTTCCGAAGGCGTTCTTGTCCTTGCCCGAAACCCCTATGATCTTAAGCGGCTTACCCGAAAATAAAATCGTCTTGCCGATCGGATCTGAATTTTTAAAAAATGTTTTTTTAGTGTTTGGATCGATAATCGCGACAGAGGCAGAATTTTTAATATCATCGTCGCTAAAATTTCTACCATCTTCTATATCTATGCCATTAACCGCCAAAGAATTCACGCCACCACCGCGCAGTTGAGCCTTGGAGCTTAAATTCGCATAGGTTGCCGTACCGCTTGCAGAAGCATTTGGTGTAGCATAATCAACGTAGGGCTGGCGCGCCAAAACCTTAGAATCGCTTATCGTAAGGGTGCTCACAAAGCCCGCTCGCACATCGCCGAAATTTTTACCGGGATAGATATCGATCGTATTAGTGCCAATTTTACGGATCTCGGATAAAATTTTCTCCTCCGAACCCTTACCAAGAGCTACTACGCAGATAACAGACGCAATGCCGATGATGATGCCTAGCATCGTCAAAATCGATCTTAGCTTATGCGAAAATATCGCGCTAATCGACATTTTAAAGCTCTCGATGAGCTGATCTTTGCAAAATATAAAGGAATTTTTCGTTTTGATCTGCTCTTTTTTGCGCTCAAAAATCTGTTCCGTCTTTCTTTTATCGCTTAAAATTCTGCCGTCTTTTATCTCGATGATACGATCCGCAAATTCCGCAATATGCGCGTCATGCGTAACTATGATGATAGTGTGGCCCTCTTTGTGTAGCGCCGTTAAAATTTGCATCACCGTCTCGCCGCTTTTGCTATCAAGCGCGCCGGTAGG
>CAUUQJ010000217.1:0-3347 GCA_963547085.1 uncultured Campylobacter sp.
CTCGGCGCGTATGCTGCGATTGAGATCATCGAGGCTTTTTTCATTTTTGCTCGTTTGAAGAAATTTCGCTTTCTATCGCGGAGTTGATTTTGGAATCTGCGAATTTGAGCGCTTGAAAGATCGCGTTTTTAACGGCTTTCGGAGTGCTTTTGCCGTGGCTTATGATGACGCATTCTTTGACGCCTAAAAGCGGCGCACCGCCATATTCGTCATAATCTGTGCTTTTTTTGATAATTTTAAAGACGCGCTTCATCAAGATGGAGCCTGCGATGGCGATAGGGGATTTTTTAGTTTCGTTTTTAATAAGTTTGCCGATAGCGCTTGCGACACCCTCGCTGGATTTTAGCATAATGTTACCGATAAATCCGTCGCACACGACCACGTCTACCGAGCCGTCAAAAATTTGATTGCCTTCGACATTTCCGATAAAATTTTGCATCTTCTTAAGCATATGAAAGGTTTCTTTTGTTACCTCGTTGCCTTTACTATCCTCCTCGCCGTTGGATAATAAGCCGATGCGTGGTGCGTTTAAACCCATAATCTCCTTGGCATATGCTTCGCCCATAATCGCGAATTGAAACAAATTCTCAGGCTTACAATCCACATAAGCGCCCACATCTAGCACAAGCGTGCGACCGCCTATGGAATTTGGCATAAGCGTAGCAATCGCCGGGCGCAAGATACCTTTGAGCCTTCCTATGCGAAGCGTAGCAAGGCTCATCGTAGCGCCGCTATGTCCTGCCGATACCACGGCTTTGCAAGTGCCGTCTTTTACTAGATCGACCGCTTTAAAGATGCTACTCTCTTTGCGTTTAAGAGCGTCGGTTGCGCCCTCTTTCATCTCGAAAACTTCGCTTGCAGCTACGTAAGTGATATATTTCTCAAAGCCTTGATCTTGTGGAATAAAAGGCTTGATTTGCGCTTCGTCGCCTACCAAAAACGCATTAAATTTACGCTCTCGCAGCGCATCTACGACTCCGTTTATTATCGGCTCGCAGCCGAAATCACCGCCCATCGCGTCTATAGCAACGGAAATCATCGGATTAATATTCGCCCGTAGTTTTGTTTATTCTATGCGGAATTTTCCAGCTTCCGTCTTTATCTTTGACGGGAATCGGAAGGGTCACTTTGTAGTGAGTGCGTCTTTTCGCCGCACGAGTTTTACTAACTCTTCGCTTTGGAACTGCCATTTTTTCTCCTTTATAAATTTAGTTCTTGCATTCTTCGCAATAAAAATAGTCGCTTTTGAAAGCTTCCGTTTCGCTTCTTAAAATTTCATCCAGATCAACTTCGGCGCCGAAAAACTCCATAACGTCCAAGCTCTCGTGCCTTTCGTCGTTAAAAACGCCTTCGCTTAAAAGCAAATTTACGCTCTCGTTTACGTCAAGATCAAATTCTTTGCCGCAACGGTCGCAAATGTATGGAATTTTGCCCTTAATTTCGCCCTTGCACTCGATAAACTTAGAGTCTTTTCGTTTTAAATTTCCACTAAGCTTAAGCCCGTCCCTCGAAATTTCAAACGGCACGGGCGATGCGGAAATTTTAGCAAAAGCGATCTTCACGCGGCACTCTTAGCAAATTTCTCTTTTTGCAAAGAAAAATGCGATCTCGGTTTTTGCATTTTCTAGGCTATCGCTGCCGTGAACGGCGTTAGCGTCGATGCTGTCCGCAAAGTCCGCTCTAATAGTGCCTTTATCGGCTTTTTTTGGATCGGTAGCGCCCATTAGCGCACGATTTTTAGCTACGGCATCATCGCCTTCTAGCACCATTACGACCACCGGGCCACTAGTCATGAACTCAATCAGATCCTTATAAAAAGGGCGATCCTTGTGAATTTCATAAAATTTACCTGCATCTTCGGCGCTTAGGCATAATTTTTTAGCCGCTGCGATTCTTAGTCCGTGGCTTTCGAAACGATCGATAATTTTGCCGATAACGCCTTTTTTAACGGCATCAGGCTTAATAATAGAAAGCGTTTGCTGCATATAATCTCCTTAAAGTGAAAGGCGGATTGTATCGAAAAATAGGTTAAAATTTATTTAAGGATTGAATGAATTAAAATTCCGCGCATTTGATCGCGGAATTTTATCTGCTAAGCAAATACCGGGGTATCTCCGCTGCGCAGATCCGCACCTATACTATCCCTGCTAGGTTGACCCGCTACGATGTCACTCCAGACGATACAGCCGTCGGTCGGACAGGCGCTAGCGCAAGCCGGCTCGTCGTTGTAGCCGACGCACTCGACGCATTTATCGGCATATACGTAGTAGCTATCCTCGCCGCTTGGGTTATCGCTATCGTCCACGATCGCATTTACCGGGCATTCGTCGATGCATGAGCCGCAGCTGATGCAAATATCGGTGATTTTTACAGCCATTGTTTCTCCTTTATCAAAAAAATGAAGCGTGATGATAACATACTAAATTTAAAAAATGATAAAATTTAATATTATCAAGCAAATAAATTTTATTATATAAAAATTTTCATCAAATTTCAGCAAATATAAAGTTTTAAAATGTATAATCGCCATCATAAATTTTATTAACAAGGAGAAACAAATGATAGTAACCAACAAAGCCGTTGATTTTACGGCAACTGCGGTTTTAGGCAACAACGAAATAGTTGAGGATTTCAACCTCTATAAAAATATCGGCGAAAAAGGCGCGGTCGTATTCTTTTATCCAAAAGATTTTACCTTCGTCTGCCCGAGCGAGATCATCGCATTCGATCACAGATATCAAGATTTCAAATCCAAAGGTATTGAAGTTATCGGCGTTAGCTGCGATAGCGAGTTTACGCACCTTGCATGGAAAAATACTCCGGTAAATGCAGGCGGTATCGGCAAAGTGCAGTTCCCACTCGTCTCAGACATCACGAAAGACATCGCGCGCAGCTTCGATGTGCTGTTCGGCAACGCCGTAGCGCTTCGCGGTAGTTTCTTGCTCGATAAAGACGGCACCGTTCGCCACGCCGTCATCAACGACCTACCGCTTGGTCGCAATATCGACGAGATGCTTCGCATGGTCGATACGATGCTATTTACGAACGAGCACGGCGAGGTCTGCCCTGCGGGCTGGCACAAAGGCGATGCAGGGATGAAAGCAGACCCTAAGGGCGTCGCGGATTATCTAGGCAAAAATGCGAGCAAACTATAAGTTGTAAAATTCTTCGCGCTGGCGTACAAATTCTAACTGCGTAAGGTTTAAATTTAGCCTTGCGCAGGCTATTAAAGCTAGCAAAGCTTTCTAAATTCCGCTGCCAAAATTTTAAGTCGCGGCGGCGGAATTCCAAAAATTCCAAAAATTCCAAAAATTCCAAAAATTCCAAAAATTCCAAAAATTCCAAAA
>CAUUQJ010000218.1:0-3343 GCA_963547085.1 uncultured Campylobacter sp.
TTCGAAATCGTCACGCCCTCGAAGGATTCTTTGAAAGCACGCGAGTAGTTTCCCGCCACGAGCGGCATCTGCATGTATTGACGGCCCGCTTTAACGTCGGTCTTGCCGATCAAATACTTTAAATACGCCTCGGATAGTACGAGGCCGCCAGCGTACCAATCGCGACTAAACATGCGCCTTTCGTTCTGCTCTAGCGAGAAAGGATTGCCGCTTGCTTGCATGCTAAGCCCCAGTTTAAAGCCGTAAAGCGGATCCGTCACATACCTCAGCTCGATGCCCGTAGCGAAAATATGTTCGTTGCGATACGCACTATTTTCGTTGGTCTGATCGGCATACGTAGCCTTGATCGTAGCGCCCAGATTTCCGTTACCGAAGGCCTCGTCCAGCGAGTCCGCCGCGCTTACGACGCAGGCGCCGCAAGCTAAGATCGCGACGGCAAGACTGAGTTTTGAAAATTTCATCACCGCTCCTTTTGTAAAAATCGAATTAATTTTAACATTTTGTTATTATACTTTTCAATGAAATTTTGGATGAAATTTATAAAATTTTTACTAAAAATTAACCGTTTTTTTAAATCAAATCGTTACTTTTCTCGCCTTCTTTTGAGACAAATCTTAATCGCTGTTTTTGCCCTCTCGCGTTATTTTTTTGCTCTTTTGTGCTACTTTTGCGATCGCGACGGCGCACTATCTGCCGTAGCCATCCACTCTACGTCTTGCATGCCTGCACCGCCTGCGCAAGCGGCGAAATTTATCCTGTCTGCACAGATAAAATTTGCCGCAACTCCGGCACGCCCGCAACCATAGAATTTTATACCCAAGCGAGGCGATCTATAGAATGAGCTATGAATATAAATTTTTAAATTCAGTTAAAAATTTTAAAATTGTTTTAAAGTTCACGCGAAATTTCATCCGCGAAATTTCAAAATATGAAATTATTTTTATAAATTTCATACTGATCCGTCACCCAAAACGGCGACTGCATGAATATAAAAATAAAACTTCATTCCCGCGCTTTTAGACACCCGAAAAAGTCCAAATTTTAATGTTAAAATTATGTAAGCAAATTTCATTTCAAAGGAGCGAAAATGAAAAGACGCGAATTTTTAAAAGGCGTTGCCGCGAGTGCGGCAGGTGCGGCGAGTGCAAACGCCGCTAGCGTCATCAGCGACGATCTGATGAATAGCGAGGACGCGCCGATCACCGCCTCGCATTTCGGTGCGGTTAGGGCTCTTAGGCGAAACGGTAAATTTGAAGGCGTTTTAAGCGCAAGCGAGATCGATTTTTTCCCGATCAGCCTTACTCAGGGGCTTGCGGCGCGCGCATACGACGCTACGCGCATCGCGCGACCATGCGTGCGAAAAGGCTATCTAGAAAAAGGCTGGCAGAGCGACAAAAGCATGCGCGGCAAGGACGAGTGGATCGAGATCGGTTGGGATGAGGCGTATAAACTCGTAGCGGACGAGCTAAAGCGCGTACTTAAAGACCACGGCGCAAGCTCGATTTACGGCGGCAGCTACGGCTGGTACAGCGTCGGCAGCGTAAATAACCCACAAACCCTGCTCGGTCGCATGCTAAATATCATCGGCGGCTACACTACGAGAAAGCTTAACTATTCGTGCCACTGTATAAGCGCGATAACCCCGCACATCAGCGGAACGGACGAGGCCAACGCCCTGCAAACAGCGTGGCCTACGATCCTAAAGCATAGCGAAACGGTGCTCATCTGGGGTGCCGATCCGATCAATACCAATCAGATCGCATGGGCGGTGCCCGATCACGAGAGCTATTTGTATTTCGCAAAGCTAAAAGAACAGATGCAAAAGCGCGGCGTAAAGGTGATCACGATCGATCCGGTCTATAATAACACCGCTAAATTTTTAGGCTCTGAGCACATTTCGATCAACCCTACCACCGACGTTGCGATGATGATGGCGATATGTTATGAGATGATGGCGCAAGGGCTTGCGGATGAGAAATTTCTTAAAAAATACACTCACGGCGCGGAGGAATTTAAAGCCTATCTTAGAGGCGAAAGCGAAGATGGGCTCAAAAAAGACGCGGCGTGGGCGTCTAAAATTTGCGGCGTGAGCGAGGATGAGATCAAAGGCTTAGCTAAAATTTTAGGCAGCAAGCGCACTATTATAATGTGCGGCTGGGGTCCGCAGCGCGCTCATCACGGCGAGCAGTTTCACTGGATGGCGACGGTGCTTGCCGCTTTCGTAGGCCAGATCGGGCTTGCGGGCGGCGGATACGGCTTTGGCTATCATTACAGCGACGGCGGCTGCCCTAGCCCCGCAGCTCCGGTAGGAAGCGCGCTAAGCCTCTCAAGCGGTGCGGCGACTACCTCCTCGGCTTTTCCCGGCTTAGGCAGTATGAGTATCGTGCCTGCTAGCGAGGGCGAGTGGAAAAACCGCGACAACATCGCAATCCCCGTCTCGCGCATCGTCGATTGTATCAACAATCCCGGCAAGGAGATAGATTTTAACTGCAAAAAGATAACCTACCCTAACATAAAGCTTGCTTACTGGGCGGGCGGCAACCCGTATATGCACCACCCCGATACGAATTTGCTCGCGCGCACGTTTGAAAAGCTCGACACCTTCATAGTCCAAGAGTGCTTCTGGACGGCGAGTGCGCGCATGGCCGATATCGTTCTGCCCGCCACTACCGAGCAGGAGCGCGATGACATAACCAAGTCGCATACGAATAAATTTATCATCGCTATGCATAAGATCGCCGAGCCTTACGAGCAGGCGCAAAACGACTATAAAATTTACTGCGAAATTCTAAAGCAGTTCGGCGAGAAGGAGTATATGGCGTTTAGCGAGGGCAAGAGCGAGATGGAGTGGATCAAGCAGTTTTACGATGCTTCAAAGAAGAAAGCGGACGCATCGAAGATAAAGATGCCGGAATTTGAGGAGTTTTGGAAAAAGGGCTTCGTGAAATTTGAAATTCCAAAGCACGCCTACGAATACGTAGCGATGGAGGAATTTAGAAAAAATCCTATCATAAACCGCCTCGGAACGCCGTCGGGAAGGATCGAGATCGTCTCGAAAAAGATCGCCAAAGCGGCGCTGGACGACTGCCCTAGCCATCCAACTTGGATGGAGCCGATGGAGTGGCTGGGTGATGCGCAAAAGACGCAAAAGTATCCGCTAAATTTAATAACTCCGCATCCGAAATACCGCCTGCACGGGCAGCTAAACAACACTTGGCTACGAAGCCTAGAAGAAATCGGCGGTCGCGAGCCCGTGTGGATGCACCCAAAAGATGCCGAAGCAAGAGGACTTAAAAACGGCGACGTAGTTAGGGTTTTCAACGATCGCGGCGCCGCGCTTGCG
>CAUUQJ010000219.1:0-3341 GCA_963547085.1 uncultured Campylobacter sp.
GCCGTGGCGCGAGCGGGTGTTTTTCTACCTCTGCATGGAGGATGCGAGCCTGTGGAGCGAGGTTTTGGGCTGCGAGTACGAAAGCAACGACGCCTTTGAAGAGGCGATGAAGGCGGCGTATTTCGCAAAGATACGGCGGCGCTAGACGCGCTGTTTGTCGCGAACGTCGCGGCCTGGACCGATTCGTATGTGGCGTCAAGGACACAGCGCGAAATTTACGGCGAGTTAGCGGTTAAAATTTAGCGGCGCGCCGAGTTTTATAAAATTAAATTTTATAAATCGTGCGGGACAGGCATAGTGAGCGGCGATGAAATTTTACAAAGCGGTGGCGCAGCAAAATGCCCGCGGGCTAAATCTAAAATTTTACCAAGCGTAGGTCGGCGGCACGGATTGTTTAAACCGCGCAAATTTAGCGGCGGACACGGCGAGCGGAGAAATTTTAGCGCAGCAAAATTTACTCGGCGTGCAAAATTTAACGCGCCGAAGCGGCATTAAAATTTAAAGGAGAAAAGATGAAGGCATTGATCACGGGCGCAAGCGGCGGTATCGGCAGCGCGGTTGCGGAGCTTCTGCGGCAAAACGGCTATGAAATTTTAACGCTGGCCTCGCGCTTTGAGGATACGTACGCGCTAGCGAAGGAGTGCCGTGCGCTGGCTGCGGCGTGTGAGATTGACGCGCTGATTTTATGCGCGGGTACGGCGAAATTTGCGCCGCTTGAAGCGATGAGCGAGAGCGAAATTTTAAAAATTTTAAACGTAAATCTTGCCGCAAACATCATCATCGCGCGCGCGCTTTTGCCGAATTTAAAGCGCAACCGCGCCCATATCATCGGCATTAGCTCGATCGAGGCGCTACGATATAGCCGCTTTAGCGCGGTTTATAGCGCGAGCAAGGCGGGGCTGCGGGCGTTTCTGCTCTGCCTTTTCGAGGAGGCGCGCAAGCAGATCAGAGTAAGCTGTATCAACCCGGACATCACCAAAACGCCGTTTTACGAGGATTTGAGCTTTGAGCCTGCAGATGATGAGGCGAGCTTCGTGGACGCGGAGGAGATCGCAAATTTCACGCTGCAAATTCTGCGCACGAAGTCCAACGTAAGCGAGTTTACGATCCGTCCGCAAATCGTAAATCTGCGGAAAAAATCAAAATTTAACCGCGAAGGAGGCGAACTTGAAAACTAGTAAAAGTAAAATTTTTATTATGCTAATTGCGGGGGTTTTTATTATTTATGGAGTTATAAGCAGTGGCGGTATGTATTGTAATATGGAGGAATTCTTTTCTGATAAACAGGGCGAAGAGGATGACGCTTGCATCGCCAAGCTGATAAAGCGCGCCGATGATGGGAATATCTTTGCGCAAAGTAGGCTTAGATACCCAACTATGGAATATATCAAGCGAGTGTGCGAAAAGGGAGTGGAAAGCTTGGGTGAGCGAGAAAGATTTTATTTCGAGCGTTATAGTAAAGATCGTTGTAGCGCTTGGAGCTTTAAAACGCCCAAATCAAAGGGCGGCGAAGCAAATACGACGAGCGTCGAAGCGAACGCAACGAGCGGCGAGGGAAATTTAACGCGCGAAGGTGCGAATACAGTCCGCAATGAAACAGGTGCGATCAAACGCGATGTAAATTCTACGGGAGGATTAAATGCCGGGCGATAAAGCGAAATTGAAAGCTAGTAAAAGTCAAATTTTTTTGTTAATCGTAGGGGTTGTTATTCTGTGCACCCTATATATAAACAACAGTGGCGCGTATTGCAACATTTGGGAATCTTTTTTAAACAACAAGGGCGAAGAGGATGATGCCTGTGTAGCCAAGCTGATAAAACGCGCAGACGCGGGTAGTGAATTGGCGCTCAGTCGACTTAGATACCCTAGCAAGGCATATATCAAGCGCACATGCGAAAAGGGAGTAGAAAACTTGAGCGAGCGTGAGAGATATTATTTCCAAGGCTTTAGCGGGGATCGCTGCGAGATTTGGGGCTTTAAAACGCCCAAATCAAAGGGCGGCGAAGCAAATACGACAAGTAGCGGCGGTAATTTAGCACGAGGCGATACGAACGCAACGGATAGCGGAAATTTAACGCGCGCCGAGGCAAACAACGGCAAATCTGACACTGTGGGCAGCAAGGCGGACAAAACGAAGCGCAAAGGAAATTCTACGGAAGAGCAAAATGCTGGGCAATAAGATTAGCCTTGAAGGCGATATCGTAAATTTTATGCCGTTGGTCAAATTTGTGAAAAAATGAGTTAAAATTTATTACTCAAGGAAAAACATGGTAAAAAAGAGATCTTTAAAAATAAAAGGAAGCATATCGATTGCCATAATCCTACTTTGGGTTTATTTTTTGATTACGGCGCTGGGCGGTGATAGATACTGCGGCATATGGGATTATATCGCAAATAGTGAAGAGGATGACGCCTGCATCGCCAAGCTGATAAAGCGCGCAGACGCGGGTAGTGAATTGGCGCTCAATCGGCTTAGATACCCTAGCAAGGCGTATATCAAGCGCGTATGCGAAAGAGGAGTGGAAAACTTAGGCGAGCGAGAGAGATATTATTTCGAGCGTTTAGGTGTAGATCGTTGCGAAGCTTCAAATTTTAAAGATAACGAAGCAAACACGACGAGTGGCAGCAGTAATTTAACGCGAGGCGATACGAACGCAACGAGCGGCGAGGGAAATTTAACGCGCGCCGAGGCAAACAATGGCAAATTTGACACTACGGGCAGCAAGGCGGACAAGACGAAGCGCGAAGGAAATTCTACGGAAGAGCAAAATGCTGGGCGATGAAAATTTAGAAAAATTTTTCTCAAAAATCGACGCGGCGGAGTTTGGAATTTCGGCAGGCTCAAAGCTTGCTTCAAAAAATCCCAATCTTGCAGGAAGCGCGAGAAACAGGAGCGGCGACAAGCCCTTAAAATCACAAGGCGGCGCGGAATTTCGCGGTGGACAGCCATATTTTAGCGGGGCGCAGCAAGATAAAATTTTAAAATTTAATGCCGAGCCGCCGTTTGATGCTGAGAAAGCGTTTCTTGATACGGAGCAAGCACACTTAAAATTTAACGTCCGTCCATCGCAGCTGGAGCCGGGCGTCAGACAAGCGCTTGCGTTTGATGCCGAGCCGCCGCAGGCGCAGTTTGACGCTGAGCGAGCGCAGGCAAAGATCGAAAATTTCATGCGCGATCTACTGCAAAACTATGTGTTTTGCGTAAGCGGCGCGGAATTCGCCTTCGCGGAGATCGAGGCGTATTTCACGGGCGCGGATCGCAATACCTACAAGCGCACGTCGCGGGCGGGCGAGATATTTTTTCACAATTTCGGCTTTGACATTTCGTTTCGCAGCGTCCC
>CAUUQJ010000220.1:0-3320 GCA_963547085.1 uncultured Campylobacter sp.
CGGTGATGATGTGCTTGCGCTCTTTTTCGTTGATCTCGTTTAGCATCGCGGCAAGAGTAGTTGATTTACCGCTACCGGTAGGTCCAGTAACCAAAATCATACCTTTTTCGTGCTTGACCACCTCTTTAAAAATCGTAGGGGCTTTTAAATCGTCCAGGCTAGGAATATCGATAGGAATAATACGAAATGCAGCAGCCAAATCGCCGTTCATAGTGTAGTAGTAGTTACCACGGAAGCGTCCGATATTAGGAAGCTCGATCGCAAAGTCAAGCTCTTTATTTTCCTCGAGTGCACTTTTTTGAGCATCGGTAATGAGCGCGTAGCAGATATACTCGATATCCGTGCCCTTAAGCGGATCCATGGCAAGTGGGCGCAATGTTCCGTCGATACGTATTTGAGGCGCCGAGCGCGAAACTAAGTGGAGGTCGCTCGCTTTGTTAAAAACGACGGTTTTTAGTAGGGTTTCGATATCTACTAAATTTCTTTGAACTTCTTCCATAAAATTCCTTTCAATCTATGATTTTCGGTACTACGAAGTAGCCGCCTTCGGACTGCGGAGCATGCTTTAAGACGCTTTCTGCGACGTCGCTTTTGCGTGGGATATCTTTGCGAAACGGAGTGCCACCTTTCAGCGTAGTGATAGCCGCCTCGCCGCTTTGTAAATCTAGCTCATTTAGAATTTCTACAAAATCTACGATATTATTTAATTGCCCTTTAAATTCTTCTCGCTTAGCATCTGGAATTTTAAGAGCAGATAGCCTTTCCAGCTTACTTAGCAAGGCGTCGTCTATTATCATAACTTTCCTTTTTCTGATAAATGCGACATTATATCATAAAAATTCTTTATCTTAGGCGGTATTTAAAATTTTTTATGCTACAATTACGCCGATTTTCTCAAAAAAAGGACTAAATTTTGGCTTTAAAAGACGACATCGAAGGCGTGAAAAAAGAGATTGGCACCGAAGAGCAGTTTCTAGAAAGCGTCATAAAAAGTGAAATTTTCGTAAAAAAATACAAAAAGCCGCTGATATTTTTGGCTGCGGTTTTGATCGTAGCATTTATCGGATATTACGCAAATGAATTTCTAAGCGATCGCCGCATAGCAAGTGCTAATGCGATCTATGATGAGCTGCTTAACAAGCGCGATGACGCTAAGCTAGCCGAGCTTAAGCAAAAAGATATAAATCTATACGCTCTTTATATTTTGCAAAACGGCTCTGCAAACGAGCGAGTGGCGCTAGAAAATATCCAAGGCATCGATGTTATGCTAAAAGAGATAATAAATCTACAAAACGGCAAGCAAGGCGGAGTGCTACTCGCCGATTATGATTCTTTGCTCAAAGGCTACGACCTACTAAAAGAGGGCAAAATCGAGCAAGCTCACGCAGAGCTAGATAAAATTCCGCTCAACTCGCCAGTTCGTCAAATCGCACTTGCTTTGAAACACTATGGAGGCAATAAATAATGAAAAAAACGCTGATATTTACGCTTTTACTATCGTTTTTATTTTTAGGCTGCTCGACGAAGCGCCAATATTTCGAACCTAGCGACGAAAACATCACAGGCGATATGAAATTTAACGGCTCGCTGCCGTCGGAAATCGTAGCGGTTAGTAAAGATGGCGCGACGCTAAAAGACGGCGAAGTCATCTCTAAAAACGGATTGGTGAAAAATTTCAAAGTCCTAAAAAGTGAGAAATTTTTAGGCGAATATGACGGAAATTTCGTCGTAACTGATATCAATGGCACGCTTAAAGTAGTTAGTGGCGCAGGCGCCGTAAAATTTGAAAAAGCCCTCGGCAGACAAGCGCTCAGTGCAAATATACGCGGCGATGATTTGGCTTTAGTGATGAGTGATGATTCGATCATGCTTATCAAGCTAAGCTCGGGCGTAGTGGTACTCGATCATAAAGTCGGCGATGCATTCGCAATCGATTCGCGCGTAGCGTCACCGCTATTTATCAACCAGCTTATCGCTTATCCTGCGTTAGACGGACTAGTCAGCATCGCAGAAAACGTAGGAGGGCGCTCGGCACGCGATTTTGTCGTAAGCAACCAGCCGTTTTTTAACAACATTATCGCCTTAGAAAACAAGGGCGATAACCTTTATGCTGTGACCGCCACTAGGCTAATGCTGGTAAGTCCTACGGGCAATAAAAACCATAACGTAGACATCAAAGACGTGATTTTTAGCGGCGATAGAATTTATCTTTTCTTAAAAGACGGCAGAGTCGAGCTACTTGATCGCGGGCTAAATTTGATCAAATCGCGTAAATTTACCTTCGCGCAATTTAGTGGCGCACTACTTAGCGGCGGCTATTTGTATATCATCGAGCGCAACGGCTACGTCATCCGCGTGGACGAAAATTTAGAGGGACAAGCGATCTACGAGCTAAATGGCGAGTTCGAGGATAAGTCCTTTATCGCAGGCAGCTCGTTTTACTACAACGATAAAATTTTAAATTTTGATGCTAGATAAAATTTCAAAACTCTGCGTTCGCGAAGACCTTTTGCTTCAAAAATTCCAAACGCTAGATATCGCTAGCTTCACGCGCTCGCGATCATACGGCGCGTATTTTGGCGTGGATCTGAAAAGCTACAACGTCCTTTTGTTTATGCGCGATGCAAAATCTCGCTTTGTAATGCGCGACGCGGAATTTCTACTCTCGCTCGCAAACGACATTAGCGCAAGCCTAGGCAAGGTCGTCAAAAAGCGCGTGCTGTTTTACAACTCGCAAATGTGCTCTAAAAGCGCGAAATTTTTAAAAGAAAACGGATTTAGCCTCTATGCTTTTGTGTGACGTAGGAAATTCCAGAGTTAAATTTTATAAAGGCGGCGTAACGCAAAGCATGCCCATAGCGGAGTTTATGCGGTACGAGCCGAAAGAGCGAATTTTTTTCGTTAGCGTGAACGAAAGCGTGAAAAAAAAGCTGAAAAACCCTCTGTTTGTCGATCTGGCGCCGCACTTTGAGCTAAAAACCGCCTACCGAGGACTCGGGATCGATCGCATAGCGGCGTGCTCGGCGGTTACGACGGGCGTCGTAGTCGATGCGGGCAGCGCGATCACGGTGGACATGATGTTTGACGGCTCGCATCTAGGCGGCTTCATAATGCCGGGCATTAGCGCGCTTTTAAAAGCATCTGCGGGCATCGCGCCGGTGCTGGACGTCTCGCTAGCTAGCAATATCGATCTGGATCCGCTGCCGCAAAAGACCGTAAACGCCGTAAATTACGGAATTTTAAAGCCGATCGTGCTTGCCATCGCAAACATCGCGGGCAATAATAAAATTTACTTCACTGGCGGCGACGGAGCCTATCTG
>CAUUQJ010000221.1:0-3318 GCA_963547085.1 uncultured Campylobacter sp.
TGCAGTAGCGCCTGCTGTAGTAGCACTGCGGACGATTTTGCCGCGCTACGTTTTGTTTTGCCATCGTTCCGCTACAAGCGCATTTTGGGCGCCTGTGCGCTATTTTGCTACGCCGCCCTTTTATATTTCTTGGTTTTGCTTTGTCGTCCTCTTACACTGCGCGCGTTTGATCGCCGTTTTGCGGCGGCGCGTAAAACGTCGCGTTTCGTCGCACGAGTAAAATTTTAAAACGAAATTTCAAAAAGCGCGAGCAAATTTTAAAAGAGAATTTTAACTAGCCGCGTTAAAATAGCGAAGTCGCATATCTTTCGTCCTATGGAGGCTAGATAGCGAAATAAAATTTACAAATTTTAAAAGGACTTGGATTGACGAACTTGATTTTAGCTGGGCTAGGCGGCTGTGTAGGCGCGATGGCGCGAGTAGGCTTAAGCGGAGTGATTGCGCGCGCAATGGATCGCGCCGGATTTTGGAGCGCGTTTCCGATTGCTACTTTTTGCGTGAATGCACTGGGAAGCTTGCTGATAGGGTTTTTACTCGCGCTAAATTTAACGCAGAGCCTGCGGGTATTTTTTGTCGCAGGCGCACTGGGCGGTTTTACGACATTTTCTACGTTCAGCTACGATACGTTGCAATTATTGCTGGCGCGAGAATTTGCTATCGGTGTGCTAAACGCTGTCTTAAGCGTATGCGTTTGTATGCTGTTTTGCTATGCTGGGATGCTTGCGGGCAGAGCGCTTGCAGGCTAGCTGTGGAGCACGTGAGCTTTAAATTTAAATCGCCTCTATGTTTGCGTTTTTAAATCAAAATTTATTGAAAGTGCCTGCGCTAAGGAATTTTATCGCGCGCATGTGCTGCAAAATCTGCGAACGATGGGCACAATACGATATGCCGTGCAGCTTTGTGAAATTTCGCTATCTTGCGCCTAGTTATCGCGACGCTGTGAAATTTTGCTGTTTTAGCGCGGATAAAATAAACCTAAGCCGCGCAATAAATTTTAAAAGCTCCGCGGGCAAATTTTAAAGCTTGAAGCTTAGAATTTTAAAATTCTCGTGTAAATTTTAAAAGCTAAATTAAAGCGCGCCGAAATCACGACCTTGTGTGCCAAATCCTGCAGTGCTATCTTAGATTTATCGCAAGCGGCTGCGAGCCCTCTTAATTTCGTTTCTGCAAATTTCATTAACCTGCTCGCCCTCGCTATTTCGCAAGATAACCTCGTAGTCCGTGATTTCGCGATCTTTGTTATACCCCTTGATATATCTGAATCTCGATAAAACTATTTTAAAGGATTCCACGTCATCTAAGGAGTATTTATCGCCAAGCTTGACGTAGTTAAAATTCTCGCTAGAAAGCGTCGAAAAATCGCTAAATTTTTGCTTTAAATTTAGCGTATAAATCGTCGTATGCGGGGCGTCGTTATCGCAGCGGCTAAATTTGTCTTCGTCAAAGGCAAGCGCGAGGCAAATTTCATCGCCGCAGATTACCTTTATATCTTTGGCGCGGCTGTTTATACGGATGGTTTGGCGCCAACCCTCGCCCTCTATCTCAAAGACGTTGCGAGCGAGCTTTTTAGCTATTTCATCTCCGACATAGCCTCTGGCTTCTGGTTTATCAGCCCAACCGAGCCCAGAGTAGTTCTGCTTTTGCGGAAAATCCGCAAGCGGAGTTTGAAGCTCGCTTATAGCGTTTAAATTTTCCTCGGTGCCTTGCGGAGCTGCAAAAGATGTGCCCCTCATAGAGTGTAGATTAAAGAAACCGATAAATTTCCTCACGACCTTATGCGCCGTTTGAGAAAATATCTTGGCTTCATTTTCAAAAAGCGAAATATCGTAGATGCCGTAGCTATAATATCCAAGCTCTCTACTCACCCACCTTTCGTCCGGCGAACGATCGATCTCGTCGTATCCATAGTAGCGCTATGGCATATCTTTTTGTAGCAAGAAGTCGTCGCTATCGCTGTCCTCATACCTAAGCCAGACCCCAAAATCGTCCTTAATGTATAGATAATCAAACTTCGCACCTCCTGCGAATTTTTTCTCGCCTAGCCAAAAATACGGGTCTTTTGTCTAGGCTCGGCAAAGCGGCGACGGGAGGCAAATTTTGTAGCTCTTTTTCAAATTTTTCATCGATATAATCGCAAGCGCTAGTGGGCATACTAGGATCGCAACCCTCGGGCGTATCGGATGAAAAAAGCAAATTTAAAATCACAAATATATACAGCACAAAAAGCACGCATGTAACGCTCACGACCAAGGCGGTAATTTTTAAAATTTTTATAAAAGTTTTCATGTCCAAATTTTACCTCATTGCACCTAAAAAGCATAAAATTTTGCTTTAAATTTGAAATCCTCCGCATATTATCTGTACGCCTCACCTATTGCTTCGCTAAGGCTTTTTAGTAGCTCGTCCGCGGCTTCTGCTTTGTTGCGTGCGCCGCGACTTTTGCCGTTTGAAGCGCCGGGTCTCGCTCCGCTGGTGCAGTCTTGCACGAAATACCACCAAAAATACCCGCCCACGTAGTTTTGCACGTGGCGCGGCATCGTATAATACCGCCTCATCATCGCCTTTTTGCTCGCCTGCGTGGCATCCGCCGCCGTGTTTCCGCACTCGCCGATGCCAAGCTTCGAAGCGGGGAAGGCGCTTTGCAGATCGGTAAAAATTTCGCTCCAATCAGGCGCAAAGCCCTCGTTATCGTCCTCGTAGTAGCTTACGAAAAGATAATCCAGCCCCTCTTTCATATCCTGCGGCACGAATTTTCGCAGCCACTCGCGCATCTGCGTTTTCTGCGCTCCGCTCGGAGTATAATACGCCGTAAGCGCTGTTTTGGCGCCCTTTTTGTGGATGAGCTCGAAGGCCGCGATCATCTTGGCAGCGATGAAATTCGCATCGTCCCCGAGCCACTCCTCGCCGTTTATTTCGTTGCCGATTTCCCAGATTGCGACGTAAGGCGCGAGCGCGGCGAAGGCGTCCGCGAACCTCTTTTCGTAACTTTTCACGCTTTTGTACGAGCTCATCTCGTAGGAGTCCACGGGGCAGGCCATCACGTACGAAACCTCGCTAAGTCGTCTAAAAAGGGGCTCGTATTCGCGCGGGCTAATTTCTTTTGACATCACGACGCGCACGGTTGGCTTTACGGGTAGGGCTTGTAGAGCGCGCACGATGCTCTGCAGCTTCGCGCCCGAGGCGTCTTGCGCGTCATCGTACCAGCCGTCGTCGATCGTAACGCCCCAGATGAAGTCAGATTTAAAATTTTGTTTTGAAATTTTATTTGGATTTTCGCCGTAAAGTACGCCGCAAAACAGCGCCCCGCAAAACAGCGCG
>CAUUQJ010000222.1:0-3309 GCA_963547085.1 uncultured Campylobacter sp.
GCAAATTCCAAGGCGCGGCGGATAAAAATTTACGCTCCGTAATTTCGATCTATCCTGAACTTTTGGCTTTCGTCGTCTCTAAAGAGAGCGGTATCAAAGCCTACGGCGACGCTGCGGGCAAAAAGATCAATATCGGAAACCCTGGTAGCGGCAACGAGCTAACCAGTACGATAGTTTTTGAAAACTACAACTTCGATCTCAAAAAGCTCGCCCAACACGGCGTCTTAACCGCGCAAGAATGCCCTATGGCGCTAAAAGATAAGAAGATCGACGGATACTTCTATGTCGTAGGACATCCGACCGCAAATATCACCGATGCGGCGACTTCGCTTCCTATCGACTTAGTCGGCATCGACGATGAGCATATCAAAAAAATTCTAGAAAAATATCCATATTTTGCCAAAGGCGTGATACCTGCAAAAATGTATGACGGCGTAGATCACGATACACAGACTATCGGCGTAAAGGCCGTACTCGTAACTGACGCTAGCCAAAGCGACGAAGCGGTTAGAGCGGTAGTTAAAGCGATACTTGATAATTTCGACGAGTATAAAAAGCTACATCCTGCGCTAAATTTAGTAAGCAAAGAATCCCTTTTAGAGGGGCTTAGCGCGCCGCTTCATCCTGCGGCAGAGGCGGTGTATAAAGAAGCCGGGCTGCTGAAATAGGCTAGTTGATGGAGAAATCTACACAAAACGACGAGCAGGTTTTAGAGGTAAAGAGTAGAGAATTTACCTCTAAAAAGCTCTTCTGGCTCGTGACGCTGGTCTGCTTCTCGTGGTCGGTCTTTCAGCTTTACATCGCGTATTTTACGCTAAATACGAATATCGCGCGCTCGATCCACTTGGCGTTCGCCATTTTTATAATTTTTTCGCTTTTTCCGTTTCGCCCGCGCTCTAAGGCGCATTTTTACATCCCGTTTTACGATTATATTTTATTAATCGTCGGAGTCGCCGCGATCTTGTATCCTGCGATAGAATTTAACGGGCTAGCGCAGCGCCCGGGAAATTATCTAACCAGAGATATCGTAGCATCCTTTATCGGAATTTTCATACTCTTTGAAGCAGGTCGTCGTATGATGGGACCAGCGCTTGGCATTATCGCTTTTACCTTTCTTCTGTATTGTTACTTCGGCCCCTATATGCCAGATATCATCGCGCACCGCGGCGCAAGCTTTGAACTGCTTGCAGGGCATATGTTTTTAACTACAGAGGGCGTATTCGGCGTGCCGGTAGGGGTCAGCACCAGCTTCATCTATCTGTTCGTGCTATTCGGCGCGCTTTTGGAGCGAGCGGGAGCGGGGCAGTATTTTATAAACGTAGCGTTTGCGATTTTAGGTCGCTTCCGCGGAGGACCCGCCAAGGCTAGCGTAATCGCCAGCGGACTAACCGGCATGGTAAGCGGCAGCTCAACCGCAAACGTCGTGACAGTGGGCACCTTTACGATCCCGCTAATGAAAAAAGCGGGGCTTACCGCCACTAAGGCGGGCGCTATCGAGGTCGCCGCCGGCGTAAACGGGCAGCTTATGCCGCCTATCATGGGCGCTGCGGCGTTTATCATCGCGGAATTTTTAGGTATGAGCTACACCAACGTAATGATCGCGGCGGTGATCCCCGCTTTCGTCTGCTACGCGGGGTTATTTTTTATCGTGCATCTGGAAAGCTGCAAGTTGGGGCTTCATGGCAGCCGCGATTACGCCAAAGTTTCAAAGCTAAAAATTATATTTAGCGGCATTCATTACATAATCCCGATTTTGGTGCTTCTTTTTACTCTATTGATTCTAAAAGAAAGCGCGATCTCTGCAGCATTTAACTCGATCTGCGTGCTGTTTTTGATAATGATCGTACAAGAGCCCGCTAAAAAAACGATATTTGGCGAAAAGGTTGGCAAGTCCGATTTTATCGTCGGCTTTGTCGATATCTTTTGGGCTATGGTGGGTGCTGCCAAAAATATGGTCACGGTAGCCGTTGCCACCGCGCTAGCAGGCATCATCATCGGCTCGATCTCGCTTACCGGGCTGGGACAGGTTCTTTCAGAGCTCGTGGAGGCGGTCGCGGGAAATAGCATAGTACTGATACTTCTGATGACTGCGATAATGAGCCTGATTTTGGGCATGGGACTTCCTACGACGGCGAATTATATCGTCGTTTCAAGCTTAATCGCGCCAGTGATTTTGATACTAGCGGGCAAAAACGGTTTTTTGATCCCTGCGATCGCAGTGCATCTTTTCGTATTTTATTTCGGAATTTTAGCCGATGATACCCCGCCTGTGGGTATTGCCGCATATGCTGCGGCGGGTATCGCAAAGGCAAATCCGGTGACCGTGGGGCTTCAGGGCTTCGTGTATGATCTACGCACCGCCGTACTTCCATTTGCGTTTTTCTTCAACAACAAGCTGCTTTTGATCCAAAGCATCGGTGATCCGATGGATTCAAAGAGCATCGTTTGGATCAGCGATCCACTGCAAATCGTGCTGATTTTTGCCACGGCGATCGTGGGTATGTTTGCCTTCAGCTCCTCGCTACAAGGCTGGTTCGTAACCAAGTGCAACATGGTAGAGCGCCTGCTATTGCTGCTAGTAACGCCGCTAATGCTGGTGCCTAATATCTGCACGAAATTTATAGAATTCATCCCAAGTGAATACGTAAGCTACGGCATCGGCGCTGCGATCTACGTGCTGATCTTTGCAAAGCAGTGGCTTTTAAGGCCCAAAGACTCTGACGATGCTCACGCCGAAAATAGCGTGCCTGCGGCGTAAATCCAAATTTGATCTCGCTAAATTTTAAAATTTGCGGGGTCTTATTAAATTTATCTTCTTACTTTGCATTCTTGCGCCAGGATTTTAAATTTGGATCGACTCTTTACTTCTAAATTTAAAACCTCGACAGATTTTGCCGTGCTGATAAATCTAGTTTAAATTTAAATCCGCCTATATAAACTACTCAAAATTTTAAATTGCGCCGAAGCGATTATGCCCCTTAGTAAGATAAATTTATTCATACGAAGTTACTGTGTTAAAAAACGTCGCATATTAATCCCATTGCTAGTCTATAATTATCGCAAGCCGCAGGATGCACGAAATCAATAGAGCAAAGCCGTTTTCGCATTGCCGCCTGTAATGCCTTCGATAGTTTAAAATATACACGCCCACAAAAGCGAAAATGATTCTTAAAGCAGATAAAATCAAAAACTGTGCAAAATTTCTTCAAACGATTTGATAATTAATGCCGGGCGTTATAAAATTTTACTTATTTACAGCATTTTCTTGATTATATGTTGTGCTTTATTTAAAATAATTTTTATAAAAAT
>CAUUQJ010000223.1:0-3297 GCA_963547085.1 uncultured Campylobacter sp.
ACAAAGCGGCGCGGCGTGATTGCGGCGGCGACAGCATAAAATGCCGCAATATGGCAACTGCGATCGACAGGATGCGTATGTAGGGAAAGCGCAGCGCAAGTAGCGCAAACGCGCGATACGATGATGGCGATCCGCGGAGCGTATAAGTGAAGCAGCAGCGCGGGCGGCGCAATAACGCCGAGGCGATACAATAGCGGCGACTGACGAGACGTAACGCCGCCGTAGCGTTCGCGGGCGCTACGGCTAAGCCGCTAAATTTTAAAAACGAAGCAAGGAGATTTGATGCTTAAAGCAGGGATTGTTTATAAATTTGCGCTCATCGTGCTGCTAGGCTGCGCGCTTTGCATTTTGGGCTTTTCGGGCGCCTACTTTGCGCGCGGCGAATACGACGAGACGTGGATGAGCCTGCATAAGATCGCGGGATTGGGTCTGCTTTGCGTCGCGATTTTGCACGTGATTGCTAGGCGAAGAAAGCTCATAAAGCTCTGGAGCGAGTTTTTGGACGTGGTTTTAAGGCGCAAAAATCCCGGTTTTTGCAATATGGACCGCATCATAAGCGCGATTGAGCGCTATAATATCAGAGAAATCGCTGGTAAAATGGGCTTTAGTGCGGACGAGCTCGCTACGATTTTGAAATCAAACGGCATCAAGCTTGTAAGCGCAGATCAAGACCTACGTGAGATTGCAAAGTTTAACGATGAAAAAATTTTCTTCATCTTGGTACTTTTAATCGAGGCAAAATTCGGCAAAGCAGGCGGGTGCAAGGTCTAAATTTAAAAGGCTTAATAGCCCGCGTTTGCGATCGCTTCGGCTTGAGAGTGTGCTATGAGCGGATCGATGATCTCGTCGAACAAACCGCCCGCCATGATCGCGTCCAGGCGGTAGAGCGTTAAATTTATGCGGTGGTCGCTGATGCGGTTTTGCGGATAGTTGTAGGTACGAATTCGCCCCGAGCGGTCGCCTGTGCCTACCTGGTCCTTGCGATCTTTGCGCTCTTTTTCGAGCCGCTCCTGCTCCTGCATATCGTAAAGGCGCGCCTTTAGCACCTTCATCGCCGCTTCTTTGTTTTTGTGCTGGTCCTTGCCGTCTTGGTTGGTGACGACTAAACCGGTCGGGATGTGAGTGATGCGAACGGCGCTGTCGGTGGTGTTTACGGACTGTCCGCCGTGGCCGGAGCTGCGCATAACGTCGATGCGAAGATCGTTCGGATTGATCTGTATCTCGCTATCCTCGATCTCGGGCATGACGGCGACGGTGATCGCGGAGGTATGCACCCTGCCCTGGCTCTCCGTTTCGGGGACGCGCTGCACGCGGTGGGTGCCGCCTTCAAATTTCAGCCGTGAATACGCTCCCGTGCCCTTTACGAGCAAGATCGCTTCTTTGTAGCCGCCGACGCTGCCTTCACTAGTACTTACGATCTCGCATTTATAGCCGCGAAGATCGGCGTAGCGTAGATACGCGCCGAGTAGATCGCCCGCGAACAGCGCCGCTTCGTCGCCGCCTGTACCGGCGCGGATCTCAAGGAAGATATTTTTATCGTCGTTGGGATCTTTCGGAAGCAGTAAAATTTTGATTTTTTCTTCGAGCTGCGGCTTTTCGCTCTCTAAGCTTTTAAGCTCCTCTTTGGCTAGCTCGCCGAGATCGGCATCGCTTAGCAGAGCTTTATTTTCTTCGATCTGATTTAAAATTTTAAGATACTCGCTAGCCGCCTCTTTGATCGGCTCGATATTGCGCTGCTCTTTAGATAACGCAGTCATATTGGCGATATCTGCGGTAACTGCGGGATCGCTAAGCATGCGCGAAAGCTCGTCGTAGCGATCCAAAAAAGGCTTTAGTTTATCGGCTAGCATTTAAATTTTATGCGTAAGTAGCGCTTACGCGGCGATTTTTAAAGAATTTACGAGTTTGGCTAGGCGGCTTACTTTTCTGCTCGCGGTCTGTTTTTTCAAAAAGCCCCTGCTTACGAAGCTATGGAAGCTTTCATTAGCCGTTTTTAGAGCCTGAGTCGCTGCGTCTAGATCCTTGCTCTCGACCGCCTCTCTTACGGCTTTTGTGATATTTTTTACTCTGGTGCGATAAAATCTATTTCGCTCCGTTCTTTTTATGGTTTGTCTCGCGCGTTTTTCGGCGGATTTGTGATTTGCCATAACGTTCCTTTTCGGTTAAATTTGAACCTGCGATTATACGTAAAAAATATTTAATCGACGCTTAATTTAAGTAAAATTTAAATATAGTTTAAATTTATGTAGATTAAACTTTTTTTGGTAGAATTTCCCGATTTTTATACAAGGATTTGATAATGAAACTTTTCGGGACGGACGGCGTACGAGGCAAAGCGGGAGAATTTTTGACCGCCGAGCTTGCGATGCGCGTAGCGATGGCAGCGGGAATTTATTTTAGGAAAAATTCCGTTACGAATATGATTTTAGTCGGCAAAGATACCCGCAGAAGCGGCTATATGATAGAAACCGCGATCGTAGCGGGCCTTACCTCGGTGGGCTACAACGTCCGCCAGATCGGACCGATGCCTACTCCTGCGATTGCCTTTCTTACGGAGGATATGCGCTGCGATGCAGGCATCATGATAAGCGCGAGCCACAATCCATACTACGACAACGGCATTAAATTTTTCAACAGCGAGGGCTTCAAACTCGACGAAAAAGAGGAAGCGCAGATCGAAAAAATTTATTTCAGCGACGATCTAATCGCCGAAGCGCGCACCAAAATGATGCAAATAGGCGCTGCAAAGCGCGTGGACGACGTCATCGGCAGATACATCGTGCATATTAAAAATTCCTTCCCGAAGCAAAAGACGCTGCACGGGCTTCGCGTCGTGCTTGATTGCGCAAACGGAGCAAGCTACAAGGTCGCACCTACCGTATTTAATGAGCTGGGAGCCGAAACGATCGTCATCGGCGACGAACCTAACGGAAAAAACATTAACGATGCTTGCGGCGCGTTAAGCCCGCAAGGTCTAGCCAGAGAAGTAAAGCGCCTGCGCGCCGACGTCGGCTTTGCTTTCGACGGGGATGCCGATAGGCTCGTAGTCGTGGATGAAAACGGCGAGATCATCCACGGCGACGCGCTACTTGGAATTTTAGCAGTCTATTTGAAAGGAAAAAATCGCTTAGCAGGCAATAAAATGGTAGCCACAGTGATGAGTAATTCTGCGCTGGAGGATTTTTTAGCTAAACACGACATCGCGCTTCATCGCTGCAATGTAGGCGATAAATTCGTACTTGAGACGATGCACGAACTAGGCGCAAATTTCGGCGGCGAGCAGAGCGGGCACGTGAT